>CALJUJ010000210.1 GCA_937975525.1 uncultured bacterium | reverse complement strand
CGAGCCGGGCCGCTGCGATCTCGTACGAGGCCGGGATCGCCGGCGGCGGGCCCGGAGATCGTGCCGGCATCGAGCAGTGGTGTCGGCGCCTGCAGGCCCATCGCGCCGAGCTCGCGGCACTGGTCGCCGCGGTCGAGACGGAGACGGCGCCGGAACGCGGCCGCCGCATGGCCGCCAACGCCGCGCGCCGCTGGCTTCGCGACGTCGAGCCGATCCTCGAGGCCGTCGCGGCACTCGAGTCGCTGGCGCGAGCGGTGGCCGATGGCGAGCCGCTGGCGACGTTCGGGCCGGCGTTGATCGAGTTCGTCCGCCGCCATCTGCTGGTGCCACCGGACCCGGTCGATTTCGTGGCGCGGCTCGACGCATTGCTCGCGCCGGCCGTCGCTGGCGCGGGTACCGACTCGCTCTCCGCGGCGCTCGCGTTGCGCTGGATCGGCCAGCGTCTGCAGCGTGAGCGCGTCGGCCACGGGCGCTTCGGCGAAGCCCGGGTCTTCGTCGGCACACCGAGCCAGGCCGCCGGCTTGTCGTTCGCCGCGGTGCGCATCGTCGGCCTCGCCGAAGGTGGGCTGCCGCGCACGCCGCACGACGATCCGATCGTTCCCGACGACCTGCGCGTGCGCCTCGAAGAGATCGCCGGGCGCGATGGTCTGCGCGTCGTCGTGCCGCGGCTCGCCGACCGCGTGCTCGACGATCTGCACGGCGTCTTTCGCGCCGTCGCCGGAGCCGAGCAGCAGCTGGCGCTTTCCGTGCCGCGCCAGTGGGTCGATCGCAGCGAGCGCGAGGTGTCCGGCGTCGTGCTCGAGGTGGCCACGGCGCTGGCGCGCACCGCCACCGAGGCCGGCGCCGGCGACGTGCCCACGGCCGGTCGCCTGCGCGCCGCCTACTTCGCCGTCGGCGGTGGTGTGCGGCGTGCAGGCTCCGAGTCGTGGCCCGTCGCGGCCCGGCCGGTTCTGGCCGGCGTGGCGGCGCACGCCTCCGGGAGCGAAGGGAAGGCCCCGGCGCTTTGGTGGCGCTCGGGTGCTCTCGACCTCGGGCGTGTTCACGCGATCCTCGCCGGGCGCTCCTCGCGCGGCATCGTCGCCGACGACGGGGCCGTCGGGGCGGCGTTCCAGGAGTGGTTCGCGTTCGGTAGCGAGGAGCGTCCGCTCAGCGCCTCGGCGGTGCAGCTGCTGCTCGGCTGCCCGCATCGCTTCCTGCTGGAGCGCGTGCTGCATTGGCGCGAGCCACCGCCGCGGCCGTCGACGGATGCCATCGATCCGGTGCAGTACGGCAACTTGTTCCATCAGGTTGCCGACGAGTTTCTGCGTGAGGCCGGAGCGGCGATCTGTCGCAGGGAGGGCAGCCCCGACGACTGGATGCGGCGGGCGCACGTCGTCGCCGAGGCAGCGTTCGAGCGCTTGCTCGAGACGCTTCCGCTGCGCGGTCGCCATGCCCGCGAGCGCGAGCGTACGCGCTTCCTCGCCCAGCTCGACCGCCTCGTCGGCGACGAGTGGGATCGGCCGCGCCGGACGTTCGTCGCCTCCGAGCTGCGCTTCGGTGTGCCCGAGCCGATCGCGATCGCGACCGACGCCGGACCGCTGCGCTTCCGTGGGGCGATCGATCGCGTCGACGAGCTCGGCGACGGACAGTGGTCGGTGCGCGACTTGAAGACCGGCCGGGTACGCGATCTCGTCGAGCAGGAGGTGAATGCGGCTCGCGACCTGCAGATCGGCCTCTACACGCTCGTCGCCGAGGCGATCGCGCCGGCTGGGCAGAAGGTCGCCGAAGCCGTGTACGTACACCCGTCGCCGACGCAGGAGCCGGAGCGCGCCTTCCGCGCGGCACAGCTCGACGGACTGCGGGCGCGGACGCAGCGCTGGCTGACGATCGCGGCGGAGCTGCTCGCGAATGGCACCTTCGTGCGTACGCCGCACGCCGACGATTGTCGTAGCTGTCCGTTCGTGGCGCACTGCGGCGACGGCGCCCAGGCGCAAAGCGCCGCCAAGCTCGCCGCGCTCCCGGAAGCCGACGCGCTGTCGGCGTTCACGGCGCTCAAGCGTGAAGAGGGAGGGAGCGAGTGAAGCACCCTCCGGATCACGAGGCGCGCACGCGCATCGTCGCCGAACGCGAGCGCAACGTCGTCGTCATCGCCGGTGCGGGGACCGGCAAGACGCGCACGATCATCGACCGTGCCGTCGCTCTGCTGGCACCCGAGGATGCCCGCGACACGCCGCTGTCGATCCAGCGCATCGCCGCGATCACGTTCACCCGCCGCGCCGCCGGCGAGTTGCGCTTTCGCTTGCGCGAGAGACTGCTGCGCGATCTCGAGCGCAGCGCTCGCGACGATCCCCGCCGCTCGGCGGCGCTGCGCGATGCGCTCGGCAACGTCGACGCGGCGTTCATCGGCACGATCCACGGCTTCGCCGACCGGCTGCTGCGGCTGCGCCCGGTCGAAGCGGAGCTCAGCCCCTCGTATGCGTTGCTCGAGGACAACGCCGGCCTCGTGCACGAGACGCTGCGGCGGCTGCAGCGCGGCGCCGAGCTCGGTACCCTCGCCGAAGATCTCGGCCCTTTCGCCGCGAGCGTGCCCGCCGAGCTCGTCGCCGAGGCTCCCGATACGTTGCGCGCCGCCGTCGAGGCCGGCCTGCAGATCGAGCGTGCGCGCTCGAGCTTCGGCCCCGTGCCGTCGTTGGAAGACACCCTGGCGCGCATGATCGACACGCGCGACGTCGACGTCGCCCTCCCGGAGCCGCCGTTCCCCGGGTTGGACCGAGCCTGCGAGGCGGCGGCCCGGTTCGCCGACATCGTGAAGAAGACGCGCGGCGGGTCGACGGGCACCGCCCGCTTGCGACGCATCGCGCGTGCGCTCCGTCGCCTGCCGTCGGCGCGCACGCCGCCCGAGGCGATCCGCATCGTCGAGGACGCGCTGCGCGGGCGGCCTCTGTACAAGGGGCGCGACTTCCAGGACGACGGCATGGCCTGGGGCGTCTACAAGACCGTCCATCCCGAGCAGCCGCGCAATGCCTGGATCCTCGAGCAGCTGAAGGGACCGCATCGCTGGCTGGCGACGCGGCTGGTGCGCCTCGCGCCGGTGGCCTGCGCGTTCTACGAGCGCATCAAGGCGGAGCACGAGGTCGTCGACTACCTCGATCTGCTCATCAAGCTACGCAATCTGCTGCGCGACGACGCCGAGGCGCGCCGCTTCTACCAGGGGCTGTTCGACCACGTGTTCGTCGACGAGTTCCAGGACACCGATCCGCTGCAGTGCGAGATCGTCTTCTATCTCTGCGGCAGCGCCGCTCCGGGCGCAGCCGCGCGCCGCTGGGACGAGGTGCCGCTGGCGCCGGGCAAGTTGACGATCGTCGGCGCTCCGAAGCAGTCGATCTACCGCTTTCGGCGCGCCGACATCGCCATGTACAGCCACGCGGTCGAGCGGCTCGTCGCCGGTCGCGCACGCCAGGAGCGGCTGACGACGAACTTCCGCAGCTCGGCGGCGCTGATCGAGTTCTACAACGATCGGCTGGCCGCGCTGCTGGGGCGCGACCGCGGCGGCTTCGACCCCGACTCGGGCCGGGCACCGTACGAGGACCTGGCCGCGGCCGTGCCGGCGACGGACGGGCGCCGCGCGGTCCACCTCCTGCCGTACACCGACAGCGGCGGCGCGGCGCTGCTGGCGCAGCGCGGACGCGAGGTGGAGGGGCAGATGACCGCGCGCTACGTGCGCTGGCTGCTGGCCGAAGGGTTTCCGGTGCGCGACCTCGACAGCGGCCGCGAGCGGCCGGTGCGCCCCGGCGACATCGCCGTGCTCGCCTGCGTGACGACGCACCTGCGCTACTTGCTGCGCGAGCTCGACGCGCTGGAGATCGCCTACACCGCACGCGGCGGCTCGCTGTTCCTCGGCCATCCGATCGTGCGCCAGTTCCTCCTCGGCCTGCGGGCGCTGGCCGATCGCCACGACGGCGTCGCCGAGGCGACGCTGTTGCGGCCGCCGTTCTTCGCCGTCGATCTCGAGGACCACGTCGCCGGCATGGTCTTCAAGAACGCCGACGAGGATGCCAGCCGCGCTCGCCTCGAGGAGGCGCGCGCGATCGTCGCCGAGCTGCGCCAGCGGCGCCACGGCCAGGCGCCGGGAGCGACGGCGCGCGATCTGATCGAACGGACGGCGATCGGGCGCGCGGCGGCGACCGGCCGCAACGCCGGCCAGACGCTCGCGGCCCTGTACGAAATCGCGCTCGAGGCCGATCGCCGCGCGGCGCTCGAAGGGCTCGACTTCGACGCGGTCACCGAGGTCTTCCGCGGTTGGGCCGAGGCGCCGGTGTACCTCGAGACCCCGGAGCCGATCGGCGATGCCGCGGTGCGGGTAATGACCATGCATGGCGCCAAGGGGCTCGAGTTTCCGGTGACGATCCTCTGGGACGGCTTCCAGATCCTCCCCGACCGCGGCTCCGGCGCGTGGCAGGTCGACCGCGACGGCAGGACATGGGCCCTCAACCTGGGCACGGTGTCGGTGGAGTATCCGAGCGAAGGTCTCGTCGAACGCGAACGGCGCTTCGCGCAGGAGGAGCGCCGGCGCATGTACTACGTCGCCGCGACGCGCGCGCGCGACTTGCTGGCGATCCCGGTACCTTCGCCGAAGGGCCGTTGGGAGTATGCAACGGCTGCACTCGTGCACGGCATGCCGCCGCAGCTCGCGCAGACGATGGCGACCTACGCGCCCGACCGGCCGCCGGAATGGGCCGGGGCGCCGGCGCTGGCGGACGGCGTGGCGATGCCCGCAGCCGACGTCGATGCGGCGCTGGCCGCGAAGGCGAACGCGTGGGCGGCGCGGATTGCGGATGCCTCGGTGGCGGCGGCGCGGCCGTTGGCGGTGAGCGCTGTGGAGGAGCGCGGTGCCGACGACGAAGGGGCCGAGTCGCGCGCCGTCGAACGGCGGCACAAGGCGAGTGCCGGGCGATTCGGCGCCGCGTTCGGCACGTTGGTGCATCGAGCTCTCGAGTTGGTGCAGGTGGTGGCCGGACTCGACGCCGGGCGCGCCGTCGAGCTCGCGGCGGCCGAGGCCGGGGTGGACGAGCATCGCGACGAGGCGATCGCCGACGTCGAGCGGGCGCTCGCCGCGCTGCGCGCGATCGGCATCGAGCCGGGTGCGAGCACCTGTGCCGCTGAAGTGCCGGTGGTCGGGAGCCGCTCCGGGGAGCGGGTGGGGGGCTACGTCGACCTGGTGCACCGCGACGGCGACGTCATGACGCTTCTCGACTACAAGACCGACGCGCCGCGCGACGGAGCGGTGGCCGTGGCCTATCCCGACTACGCGCGGCAGCTCGAGGGATACGCCGAGCTCCTGCGCGGCGCCGGAGTGGTCGGCGCACGCAGCGTGCGGATGGGGTTGTTATTGACGGCGGCGGGGGAGATCCGCTGGCACGCGCCGGCGGCGGGCGCAGGCGGCGAGCCAGGCTCCCGCGAGCAGCAGTGAGGCGGCGAAGGGCGACGCGGTGTCGCGGGGGTCGAGCTGGCAGCCGCTGCTGGCGCCGTCGGGCGGCGGGCCGGCCGGAGGTACGCCGCCGCGGTAGATGAACGACGCGCCGGAGATGTCGTCGGCTTGCAGGCGGTCACGGTTGCTGACGCGGCGATTCATGATCGCCTGGACGAACTGACCGTTCTCGTCGGGGTGGACGAGGCCGAGGACGTGACCGAGCTCGTGGAGGATGACGCGGCGGATGTCGAGGATGCCGTCGGGGCGCA
>CALJUJ010000209.1 GCA_937975525.1 uncultured bacterium | reverse complement strand
CTCCCGCTTGACCATGCGTGACCATGACGAAGCGCAGCGAGCGCCCGGCATCGGTGTCGGGGCTGGGTGTGCAGGCGGCGATGCCGAGAGCGAGCAGGCCGACGAAAAAGCGGAATGCGGCATGTCTGGTCACGGACCGAGAAGCTAGCACAGAGAACGGAGGTGGGAGCAATCCACGGGGCAGGGGCGCACCCGCTCGAACCAGCTCCTTGTAAGCCGGGCGGCACGGTCCGAGGTCTGGAATGCCCGATCGTGAGCGCTATGCTTGGAAGGTGGGGAGCAAGAGATGATTCGCGTAGCCAGTATGTGAAACTCAGGGAGGACAGCCCAGATGAAGCGCCTTGCCATTCCGATTGCGGCCGCCCTGGCCGTTTCGTTCACGACGTTCATGCCCGTTGGCCCAGCTGCCGCCCAAGGCGAGCCCAAATCGAATCAGTTCTGGTGGCCCGAGCAACTCGACCTCAAGCCACTCCGCCAGCACGCCGTCGAGTCGAACCCTTACGACGAGTCGTTCGACTACGCTGCGGAATTTGCGAAGCTCGATCTCGACGAGGTGAAGCAGGACATCGAGACCTTGATGAAGACCTCGCAGGACTGGTGGCCGGCGGACTACGGCCACTACGGCCCCTTCTTCATCCGCATGGCGTGGCACAGCGCCGGAACCTATCGAGTCGCCGACGGCCGCGGCGGCGCCGGCGGCGGCCAGCAGCGCTTCGAGCCGCTCAATAGCTGGCCCGACAACGCCAACCTCGACAAGGCGCGGCGCCTGCTCTGGCCGATCAAGAAGAAGTACGGCCGCAGCCTGTCGTGGGCCGACCTGATGGTCCTCACCGGAAACGTCGCGCTCGAGTCGATGGGCTTCGAGACCTACGGCTTCGCCGGCGGTCGCGCGGACGACTGGGAGGCCGACCTCGTCTACTGGGGGCCGGAAACCGAGTTCCTCGCCGACGAGCGCTACAGCGGCGACCGCGATCTGAAGAACCCGCTGGCTGCAGTGCAGATGGGACTGATCTACGTCAACCCCGAAGGCCCGAACGGCAATCCCGACCCGTTGGCTGCGGCTACGGACATCCGCGAGACGTTCGGCCGCATGGCCATGAACGACGAGGAGACGGTCGCGCTGATCGCGGGCGGTCATACATTCGGCAAGGCCCATGGCGCCGCCAAGCCCGACGAGTGTGTCGGGCCCGAGCCGGCCGCAGCGGGGGTCGAGGAGCAGGGCCTCGGCTGGCAGAGCAAGTGCGGCACCGGCAAGGGCGCCGACACGATCACCAGCGGCCTCGAGGGCGCCTGGTCGGCCAATCCGACCGCGTGGACGACGCAGTACCTCGACAACCTGTTCGGCTTCGAGTGGGTGCAGACGAAGAGCCCGGCCGGGGCGATCCAGTGGATTCCCGCCGACGGCCAAGCGGCCAACCTCGTGCCCGACGCGCACGACTCGACGAAGCGGCACGCGCCGATCATGTTCACGACCGACCTGTCGTTGAAGATGGACCCGAGCTACCGCGAGATCGCCAAACGCTTCCAGGAGAACCCGGAGGAGTTCCAGCTCGCCTTCGCCAAGGCGTGGTACAAGCTCACCCACCGCGACATGGGTCCGAAGGCCCGCTACGTCGGTTCCGAGGTTCCCGAGGCCGACCTGATCTGGCAGGACCCCGTGCCGGCCGTCGATCACGAGCTCGTCGATGCGGAGGACATCGCCTCTTTGAAGGAGGAGATCCTCGACTCGGGGCTGACGGTTCCGGAGCTGGTGCGGACGGCCTGGGCGTCGGCGGCGAGCTTCCGCGGCACGGACCTGCGCGGCGGTGCCAACGGCGCGCGCATTCGTCTGGAGCCGCAGAAGAGCTGGGAGGTCAACGGTGGCGACGAGCTGGCGAAGGTCCTCGGCCGGCTCGAACGTGTCCAGAAGGAGTTCAACGACGCTCAGTCGGGTGACAAGAAGGTGTCGCTGGCCGACGTGATCGTCCTCGGCGGAGCCGCGGCGATCGAGAAGGCAGCGGCGAACGCGGGGCAGGAGATCGAGGTGCCGTTCCGTCCCGGCCGCACGGATGCGACGCAGGAGCAGACGGACGTCGAGTCGTTTGCGGTGCTCGAGCCCAAGGCCGACGGATTCCGCAACTACTACAACGGCGACAGCTACGGGTCACCGGCGGAGATGCTCGTCGACCGTGCCAGCCTGCTGACGCTGACGGTGCCGGAGATGACGGTGCTGGTCGGGGGCATGCGCGCGCTCGACGCCAACGCCCGCGGCGCGGAGCACGGCGTGTTCACGGACCGTCCCGGCACGCTGAGCAACGACTTCTTCGTGAACCTGCTCGACATGTCGACGCGCTGGAGCAAGGCGGAAGACGCCGAGGGGATTTACGAAGGCCGCGACCGGGCGAGCGGCGATCTGAAGTGGACGGCGACGCCTGTCGACCTGATCTTCGGTTCGCACTCCGAGCTCCGCGCGGTCGCCGAGGTGTACGCCGCCGACGACGGCGCCGATAAATTCGTGCGCGACTTCGTCGACGCCTGGAGCAAGGTCATGACGCTGGATCGCTTCGACTTGAGCTGAGCAAGCGCTCGCGGCGGCGATGCAATCGGTCGGATCCGGCCAATCCGTCGGAGCCGCCCGATCGGGGCCCCGCCGCCGCCGAGCTATGGACCCACTCCCCGGCGCATTCCACATTCGCCCCGCAGCGCGCGACGCGCCTGCGCCGCCCGTGCGCCGGGGTGGCGAAACTGGCAGCCACAAGGGACTTCAAGTGTGGGGCGATAGCGTCCTTCCGACGAGCGTTGCG
>CALJUJ010000208.1 GCA_937975525.1 uncultured bacterium | reverse complement strand
TCGTGGTAGAGCGTCATGGCCCGGCCACGCCAGCGCTGCGCATCGCTGGTGGCGCGGTCTTCGCAGTCCGGCACGATACGCGCCAGTTGTGCCGCGTAGTCGGGGTCGTCCGCCGTCGCGGCGATCTCTTCCAGGCGGCGCACGGCGGCGCATGGGTTGCCGACCTCTGCCTCCATCTCGGCCAGGTGGCCGGCAGCCTTACGGAAGCCGGGTACGCGGGCGACGGCGACCGCAAAGCAGCTCCGCGCGCGCTCGGGGTCGCCGCGTTCCATCCAGAATCGGCCCTCCTCGTAAGCCATCTCCGCCACCGCGAACGGCGACGTAGCGGCGTCGTGCAAGAGCGCCTCGAACGGTTGCCGCGGCGTTGCCGCGTGCATCCCCTGGGTCAGCCGAATCGATTGTTCGACCCGGTCGCAAGCCGCGCCGGAGTGGCCGAGCGAACTGGCGCGATCGAGGGCGACGAGAGCTCGGTCGAAGTGGTGTAGAGCGGCAAGTGCTTTCGCATGCAGGAAATGGGCTCGCGCCGACTCCGGATATCGACTGGCGAGCGCGGCGGCGGTTTCGAACGCGTGTTGGTAGTCGGCGATCTGCCCGACGATGCGCCCGCGCAGGAGTAGGGGCTCGACCAGGTCGAGTGCGCACGTGCGGTACGTGTCGCTCGAGAGGCAGCGCCGCTCGGCCCCCTCGATGCGTGCGTTCAGGTTGCGCAGCGCCACCCTTCCGTCGGTCGTCGCTGGAGCGACGGCGGCGATGGAGCATTGCGACGGTTCCGATGCGCCGCCAGCTGTGCCGTGGGCAGCTGCCGCCGCGATGCAGAGCATCGCGACAACAGCCGCCGTGCGCGCAGGCGAACGATTCGTGAGCGCCATGGTGATTCCGCTTCAGTTGGGAGCGTTCAGGAACGGGAAGCTCGTCGACGGAGCCCCGTCGACGTCGCTCGGGATGCCGTCGCCGACGCCCGTCAGCGCGCCGGTCGCGAGAACCGAGTAGCTCACATCGACGACGTCGTAGCTCGGGGTCCGGCCCCCGCAGTCGTCGTTGGAGATACCCAGGAAGTCGGCCTCGACGGCGAGATACTGGCCGCAGGTTGCCGAAGCGGTGTTTACGAACAGACGATCGTCCGCGAGGACCCCGGCGAGTGCGTCGTAGCGGCCGGGCTCGGCGGCCGGACCTGCCAGGAGCTGATTTCCGCACGCCGTGTCGAGCCCGTCGAGAATGGCCAGGTTGGTCGCCATGCGGGTGGAGAACTGTCCCCATTCCGAAGGGTCGCTCACCGCGTTGTATCCGTCTTGGACCAGACCGTGATCGGCATCGTCGAGGTTGAAGGGATCGACCAC
>CALJUJ010000207.1 GCA_937975525.1 uncultured bacterium | reverse complement strand
CGAGTCCAACGACCTCGAAGCGACGGGTCACGGGCGGCCCGATCTCGGGACGCCGCTGCTCGTCTCCGCAAGCGGCAGCTCGGCGGGCGGCGACGAACAGCAGGACCAGGCCGGCAAGCCAGCCGGCGGCCGTCGCCAGGTGCGAGTACGGACGCAGAAAGATGGCGGCGGCGACCAGAAGGCCGGCGACCACCACGGGCGCCGCACGGGCGACGGCGTCAGGCATCCCCGTCCTCGGACGACGTCACGTCCGCCTCCACCATCCGCCAGGCGGGAAGGATCTCGGCACCGTCGCTGCGGGCGACGAAGAGTGCGATGCGCGCCGTGACCTGCGGCGCCTGATCGCGTAGCACGACCTCGAGGCGATCGCCGCGTCGCACGTCGAACTCGAAGCTCTGCAGCGCCGTATCGCCTTGCGCCGCGACGCGGCGTAGCTCGCCGGCGCGCTCGATCGCGACGGTGGGGGCACCCCATGCGCGGAGCTTCAACCGGTCGGCAGGCCCGACCCAGCGTCCGCGCCAGCGATGCTCGACCGGTGCTCCCTGGGCGCACGACGTCGCGAACCGCAGGAACTCGCTGTAGAGCGTAGGTAGCCAGCCGTGAAGTCGGCTGCCCCCGCAGCTGAAATCGTAGCGCCAGCCATAGCGTTCGAGCTCGCGAAATCGCTCGGGCGGAACGTCGAGTCGGAAGGCGCGCCCGAACGATTCGACGCGATCGGCTCCCAACGCCTGGGCGAAGAACGGACCGAGCGGCGCCCAGAACGGACCGAAGCCGAAGACGACGCCGTCGCGAGCCAGCGCCCAGTCATCGACGGTTAGGCGTCGCACCGCCAAGCCGGCGGCGGCGTAGGGACGGGCGTGGTGGCCGAAATCGGGCGACAGGAGCACCGGCCGCGGCGGAGGTAGCTCCAGGGAGCGCAGCAGCGATGTCACCTGCGCCTCGGCGTGCTGGTGACGATCGGCGGGCCAGGTGCGTTCGGAGAAGTACGTCGAGACACTCTGCACGGCGACCGCGGCGGCAACGGCGACTGCCGCCCACCGGCGCGCCCGATCGCGACGAACGAGGTCGATCGCACCCGCTGCGGCGATCGCCATGAACGGATAGGCAGCCAGCAGCCGTCGCGAGCTCGGCAGATCGCTGCCGCTCAACACCGCCGGCACGAGGGTCGCGGCGAAACCGACCCACAGCAGCAATGCCAGACGCCACCGGCGCAGCGAACCGACGACCGCGAGCAGCAGCATGAGGGGCGGATGCCAGGACCCGGCGCGCACGCTGAAGACCGCCGAGGTCGTATTGTTCGGCACGGCGAAGGCGCGCAGGTGCTCGCGCAAGGTAACCCCGAGGTCGGCGAGCCCCGCCGCATCGAAGAGGCGATGCAAGCCGCCGTGCTGTTGGTAGAAGGCGAACGGAGCGTAGCTCGTCGCCGCGACATGCGGCAGGAACGCCACCAGCGACGCGGCCACGATCGCGGCGCAGAGGATTCGCTGGCGTCCGGATGCCAGGGCGACGCCGAGCACCGGCAAGCAAACGAGGACCCGGCCGGGATGGTAGTCGTAGAGCAGCAGCGACAAGGCCCGCGTGCCGATCGCCACCTACGGCCAGCCACCGCGGACGAAGACGAGGCGGCCGACCGCGACGCGAAGCAAGA
>CALJUJ010000206.1 GCA_937975525.1 uncultured bacterium | reverse complement strand
CCTGGGCGACGAGGAACGCCGCGTACTCGAGCCGCGACTTCAGCTGCAAGCGACACGCGCCCCGTCGCGATGTTGGTTCACGGCCGCGTCTCCGCCGCGGGCGGCGAAGTGAAGACGGAGCGTTCGAGCTCGCGCAGCTCGCGGTACACCTGTTCGTCGATCTCGCGGTACTTGACGAGAGCGGCTTCCATCTTGTCGACGCCCCCCTCGGTCCCGGCAGCGACGGACTCGAGCTTCTTGCGGATCCAGGAGATGTGCCACTTCTCGTCCTGGCTCACCGCGCGCAGGACGGCGAGTGTGTCCGGGTCGACATCGCCGCGTTCCGCGTGCTCGGTGTAGCGGGCGAGCGAGCGCTCCTCGACCACGACGGTGAGCGCGAGGATGTCGATCAACGTCCGCGGCACGGTGCGCAAGCCGATGCGTGTCTGGTAGCCGTCGCCGACGACCCGGGGCGCCCCGCCGAGATCCTTGATGCGCTTGGTCCATAGCCACGCGTGATGCGTCTCCTCGGCCAGGTGCTTGGCGAGCTTGATCTGCGAATCGCCGTCATCGAGGTGCGACATCAAGCGATAGAGCAGGTTGGCGCCGCGCAGCTCGGCGTCGCGATAGTAGCTCATGAGCAGGAAGAGTCTCGGGTCTGCGTTCATATTCTTGCCGCCTCCAGAAACACCTGAGGCGCAGCGAGCCGAGCCCCAGCGCGCCCAGCAAACTACTCCGGCCCGGGCAGATCAAGCTCTGGTGAGCCCGGCTGGTTCCTCCGGCGCGTCGACGTCGAGCCCGGCCTGCGGGCCGTGCCGCCAGCGCCGGTGCCACCAAACCCATTCGGCAGGATTGCGGCGCACCTGCTCCTCGATGTGCTCATTGAAGGCACGCGTCAGCACGTGAATGCGCTTGCCCACGTCGAGGCTCTCGTCGACCGGGAGCGGCGGATGGACGATGATTCGATGACCACCCTGGGCGCGACGCTGGATGAAAGCGACGATTACGGGGAGGTCCTTGCGGACGGCGAGAGAGGCCGCCGCCACGGGGGTACGCGCGGTACGCCCGAAGAACGGCAGTGACATCGACTGCACCTTGGTGTCCTGATCGACGAGCATGGCGAGCAGGGCGTTCGACTTGAGGGCGCGCAGGATCTGCCGCGCCGCGGACGGGCTCTCGCGCAAGATCGTCTCGACCCCTTGCCGGCGGCGAAAGTCCACCAGGAGGTCGTTGAGCCCGGAGTCCTCCGCCTTGCGGGCGATCGCCGCGACCGGATGGCCTCTCCATGCCCAATAGGCCGCCAGTAGCTCCCAGTTGCCGAGGTGTCCGGTGACCACGACTGCGCCGCGGCCGGAGGCGAGCACGGCGTCGGCGTGTTCCATCCCGACGACGTCGAAGTAGGTGTCGCGCCTTTCGCGGATCGTGTCGATGTGGGCGATCTCGCAGAAGCTCCGGGCGACGTTGACGAAACAGGCGCGGGCCAGGTGCTCGCGCGCGGAGGGCGGCAGCGTGTCGCCGAAGGCGATCTCGAGGTGCTCGAGGGCGAGCCGTCGCGGACGCCCGAGCCACCGGTAGGCTCGAGCACCCCAGCGATCGCTCGCCCGCAGCGCCTCTTCGAGCGGCATGGCACGAAAATGAGCAAGGGCGCGTTGCGTCGCCCACAGCACGGCTGCGTTCTTGCGCCTGCGCACGAAACGGCGAAAGCGCACCGAGCGCCGGTACAGGTGCCTGTAGGGGTTGGCCACGAGTCGCCGCGCCGTGCCGATCAGACGACGCCGGCCTTGAGGAGATCGTGGAGGTGGATCAGACCGACGGGACGGCCGGTCGCGGGCTCGACGATGAACAGCGACGTGATGGAGAACTCCTCCATGACGGCGACCGCCCGCGCCGCAAGCGCTTCGCGTTCGATCGTCTTCGGCACACCCGTCATCACCTCCACGGCGCGTGCCGAAGCCAGGTCGGCGCCGCGCTCCCAGGCACGACGCAGATCGCCGTCGGTGATGACGCCCGCGAGCCGCCCGCCTGCGTCGACCACCGCGGTCACGCCGAATCGCTTGCCGGTGATCTCGAAGACGGCATCGCGCAACGCGGTGTCTTCACGAACGACCGGCAGAGCGACGCCTGCGTGCATCAGGTCGTCGACCCTCAGGAAGCGGCGACCGAGCGCGCCCGCGGGGTGAATCACCGCGAAGTCGTCGGCACCGAACCCCTTGCGTTCGAGCAGGGCGACGGCCAGCGCATCGCCGACCACCAGCGCCACCGTCGTGCTCGCCGTGGGGGCCAATCCCATCGGGCAGGCTTCCTCGGGCACAGCGACGTCGAGGACGACTTCGGCCGCGCGCCCGAGCGTCGACGACGGCTTGCCGGTCATGGCGATCACGGGAATGCCGAGGCGCTTGATCAGCGGCAGCAGCTGCACGACCTCGGTCTCACCGCTGGTCGAGAGCGCCACGACCACGTCGCCCTTGACGAAGACACCGGCGTCACCGTGCGCCGCCTCGGCGGCGTGGAGGAACAACGCGGGGGTGCCGGTGCTGGTCATCGTCGCGGCGATCTTGCGGCCGATGATGCCGGACTTTCCCATGCCGGTGACCACCACCTTGCCGCGGCACCCTTCGAGGAGATCGAGCGCCCGCACGAAACCCGCGTCGAGACGCTCGAGCACGGCCTCGAGCGCGGTGATCTCGACGCGGAAGACACGCCGGGCGCGGTCGAGGTCGACGTGTGTGGACGGGGCCGAGTCAGAGCGACTTGGTGATTTCATCGATGCGCTTGAGCTCGTCGAGTAGCTTCCCGATCTGGTCGAGGGGGAACGAGTTCGGTCCGTCGCTGAGAGCGTGGTCCGGATCCTCGTGGGCTTCGAGGAAGACGCCGTCGACGCCGACGGCGACCGCCGCGCGCGCCAGGCTGCGGATGAACTGCCGTTGGCCCCCCGACGCGCCACCGAGGCCGCCGGGAAGCTGAACGCTGTGGCCGGCGTCGTAGATCACCGGGTAGCCGAAGCCGGCCATGACCGCCAGCGAGCGCATGTCGGCGACGAGGTTGTTGTAACCGAAGGCGAAGCCCCTTTCGGCGACGAGCAGCTGCCGATTGCCCGTCGACGCCATCTTCTCGAGCACCGGGCCCATGTCCCAGGGCGCCAGAAACTGCGCCTTCTTGACGTTGACCGGTTTGCCGGCCGCAGCGACGGCGAGCAGGAAGTCGGTCTGGCGAACCAGGAAGGCCGGCGTCTGCAGGATGTCGACGACCTCGGCGACCGGGGCCACCTGGGAGCTCTCGTGTACGTCGGTGAGAACGGGGACCCCGACCTCGCGTCGGACCTCGGCGAGGATCTCGAGGCCGGCGTCGAGACCGGGCCCGCGGTAGGACGACAACGACGTTCGGTTGGCCTTGTCGTACGACGACTTGAAGACGAAGGGGACGCCGACGCGCCGCAGGATGTCGCGCAGGCGCTCGGCGTGCCGAAGGGCGTGGTCGCGGGACTCGATCACGCAAGGTCCGCCGATGAAGGCGAAAGGGGCGGCGCCGCCAAAGCGCACATCGCCCACACGGACTTCTTGGGTTGCCACGTTCGCGTGCTCCGTCGTTACTTTCGGCGCTCAGCTCGACACGGCGCTCAGCGGCGGCTCGCTATGCTGCGTGTGTCGCCGTAGCGCGGCCTCGACGAATCCCTTGAACATCGGGTGGCAGTCCAGTGGCCGCGACTTGAACTCCGGGTGAAACTGGCTGGCGATGAAAAAGGGATGATCGTTGAGCTCGACGATCTCGACCAGCGAGCCATCGGGGGAGAGGCCGCTGAGCACGAGCCCGTGTTTCTCGAGCGTTTCGCGATACTCGTTGCTGACTTCGTAGCGATGGCGATGGCGCTCGTCGATCTTGCGCTTGCCGTAGAGCCTCGCCGCGAGCGAGCCTTCCTTGAGGGCGCAGGGATAGGCACCGAGGCGCATCGTCCCGCCCATGTCGGTCACGTCGCGCTGCGCATTCATCAGGTGAATCACGGCATGTGGCGTCTCGGCGTCGACCTCGATCGAGTTGGCGTTCTGCAGGCCGCAGACGTGGCGGGCGAATTCGATGACCGCCATCTGCATCCCGAAGCAGATGCCGAGGAACGGAACCTTCTCCTCGCGGGCGAAGCGCACGGCATCGATCTTCCCTTCGGTCCCCCGCGGCCCAAAGCCCATCGGCACCAGGACGCCGTCGGCGCTGGTCACTTCCGACGGCAGCTGTCCGGGCACGATCTTCTCCGAATCGACGTAGACGATCTCGACCTTGCACTCGTTGGCGATTCCGCCGTGGACGAGCGCCTCGTGCAGGCTCTTGTACGAATCGGCGAGGTCGACGTACTTGCCCACCATCGCGATGCGCACCTCGGCACGCGGATGGTTGAGGGTATCGACGACCTTCGACCACTTGCCCAGGTCGGGCGCCTTGGTCCAGATATTCAGCTTCTCGACGATGCGCTCGTCGAGCTGCTCCGCGTGCAGGTGCAGGGGGACCTCGTAGATGCAGTCGACGTCGGGCGCCGTGACGACGCAGTTCTCCTCGACGTTGCAGAAGTGCGCGATCTTCGCCTTGATCTTGGCGTCGAGCGGGTGCTCGGTGCGGCACAGCAACAGGTCCGGCTGGATGCCGACACCAGTCAACTCCTTGACGCTGTGTTGCGTCGGCTTGGTCTTCACCTCGCCGGCGGCGGCGATGTAGGGCACCAGGGTCAGGTGGATGTAGAGGACGTTCTCGCGACCACGGTCCCAACCGAACTGGCGGATCGCTTCGAGAAACGGCAGGCCTTCGATGTCGCCGACGGTGCCGCCCACCTCGCCGATGGCGACGTCGTAGCCTTCCGCAGCGGCCTCGATTCGAGCTTTGATCTCGTCGGTGATGTGCGGGATCACCTGCACCGTGCCGCCGAGGTACTCGCCCTTGCGTTCCTTCGAGATGACCCGATCGTAGACCTGGCCGGTCGTGAAGTTGTTGCGCTTGCTCGTGCGGGTCGACAGAAAGCGCTCGTAGTGCCCGAGGTCGAGGTCGGTCTCGGCGCCGTCGTCGGTGACGTACACCTCACCGTGCTGGAATGGGCTCATCGTACCCGGGTCGACGTTGAGGTACGGATCCATTTTGAAGATCGTCACCTTGAGCCCGCGCGACTCGAGAACCGCACCGATCGAGGCGGCGGCGATGCCCTTGCCGAGCGACGAAACGACACCTCCGGTCACGAAAATGAACTTCGTCTTGCCCTTGCGTGGCGCCATGGCCCCCTCCTCCGTCAGTCAGCCCACGACGTGCGCGTTCGCGCGCGCCAGGTCCGCCGGCGTGTCTACTTCGATTCCCAAGCCGCCCTCCCCATCCGCGACGCGGATGCGGTACCCGTGCTCGAGCGCGCGCAGCTGCTCGAGCTTCTCCGCCTGCTCGAGCGGTGTCGGCTCGAGGCGTGCGAATCTCAGCAAGAACTCGCGACGGTATACGTACAAGCCGAGATGGCGGTAGCCGGCGGGGTCGGCGTCGACACCATCGCGCCAGCACGGCAGCGGCGAACGCGAGAAGTAGAGCGCATGCCGCTGCCGGTCGCAGACGACCTTCACCACGTTCGGATTGTCCATCTCCTCACGGCGCCGCAGGGGCTCGCGCACGGTCGCCATCGGCAGGTCGGGATCGCCCTGGACCAGGTCGACCGCGCGTTCGAGCAAGCCGGCCTCCAGGAAAGGCAGGTCGCCCTGCACGTTGACGATGACCTCGTCCTCGAGAGAGTGCGCGGCTTCGGCGATGCGGTCCGTGCCGCACGGATGGTCGCGCCGCGTCATCACCACGTCGCCACCAAACGAACGCACGGCGGCGGCGATGCGCTCGTCGTCCGTCGCGACGAGCACGCGATCGATGCAGGCTGCGGCCGCGGCGCGCGCAAACACGTGTTCGATCATCGGTTTTCCGCCGATGTCGGCGAGTGGCTTGCCAGGGAGACGGGTGGACTCGAATCTTGCCGGGATGATGGCGGTGACGCGCGAGCCCATAAAAAAATCCGCAGCCCGAATCCGGGCCACGGAACCCCTGCATAGCACAGCGGGGAATGCAGTCAATTTTTCTTCGAGGGCTGGTCGTGCCTCAGCCCCATTCGCATCGCGGCAAGATGGGGATGGTCCCTTGTGGTTCACCAGGATCGAACGGAGACACGACGCGAGGGCCCACCGGTCGGCGCTGCTGGCGCGCGCTTGTCACGCCGTCCCGAGGCCGCGATGATCCGTGCAAACGAGCCAACCCACGAGCTTTCACGCAGCCATCGAGCCGGCCTGCAGCTTGCGCACCGGCAGCGTCGAGTTGGTGATCGAGCCGTCTCATCGGCATCGGCGGCGATACCATCGGCCCGCGCGAAATCTGGTGGAACTTCGTCGCCCGCTCACGGCAACGCATCGAGGCGGCCAAAGCGGCCTGGCGCGACGGCGAGTTCGCTGCCGTGCCCGGCGACGACGAGATCATCCCCCTACCCGACTGACGACAACGACGAGCCGGCGACGCGGCGTCATAGCCAGCGGAGCCGGCGGAAGGCGATCAGCTCGGCGACGGCGATCAACCCGAGAACGACGCAGACGAGAACGAAGCCGTGGCTCGATTCGGCCAATGGTATGCCCCCGACGTTGATACCGAGCAGGCCGGTCAGCAGACCGAGCGGGAGCGCCACCGTCGCGACGATCGTCAGGAGGTAGAGAGTGCGGCCCATGCGCACTTCGTGGCGAGCACGCATCTCGTCTTGCGTTACTGCGGCGCGGTCGCGCGTCTCCTCCAGGGATTCGGTCACGCGGGCAACCCGCTCGCCGGCGACACGCAGCTCGAGCTTGTCATGCTCGGTCAAGAGCGGTGTCGACAGCTGGCTGAGGTTGATCAGGGCGTCGCGCTGGGGAACGAGGTAGCGGCGATAGGTGATCGCCTGACGTCGCACCTCGGCGAGTTGCGACCGCTTGCCGTGGTCATCGGCTTCCTCGGCGAGCATCTCGTGCTCGATCTCGTCGACGATCGCTTCGAGATTCTCGACGCTCGGGCCCAGTCGCTGTGCCAGTCCGGTCGCCACCGCGGCCAGAACGGCGCCTGGCGTAGCGGGCGCTTCGCCGCGCATGGCTCGCGCCCGCAACTCGGCAACCGTCGCGAATCGGAACTGGCGCAGGGTGATCACGCGCGTCGGCTCGATCCACATGCGAATGGCGATCAGCTCGTCGGGCTCGGCGCCGGGAGTCATGTTGACCCCCCGGAGAATCACCAGGAGCCCCTCGCCGACTCGTTGCGCCTGCGGTCGCGTCTCTTCGGCCAGCAGCGAATCGACGACGATCGGGTCGAGTCGAGCCTCGGACTTCATCCACCGCTGCGCCCGGTCCCGGGTACGGTTCAGATGCACCCAAAGAGCCGGCTCGTGGGCGGGGGCAGCGAGATCGGCCCACCCGAGTCGGTCGCTGCCGAAGTCGGCGGCACCTCCGGGCAGGCGCGTCGCAAAGACGAGACCGCCCTCCTCGTCGAACGGCGTGAACGGAATCTCCTCGGCCATGCCGCACTCTACGCCAGGCTCGATCACGGGCAAAGCCGATGCGACCGCGCCGAGCGATCGTGCTAGTGCGCGCGCATGGACGCGCATCGCATCCGCGCATGGCTCGCCGCCATCGAGCGAGAAGAAGTGGAGGTATCCGCCGACGCGACTCGGCACTGGTCGGGACCCGCGGAAGTAGCAGGCGCAGACGTCGTCGCCGTCGAGCGTTTCGGTCCCGTCTGGATCCTGAGCACAGACGGACAGGCGGAGGTCGAGCCCTGGAAGTCG
>CALJUJ010000205.1 GCA_937975525.1 uncultured bacterium | reverse complement strand
GTGTGGCGGTGCAGGCCGAGGCGACGGCGACCTTCGCCTTCGCGAAGCCCGGCCTCCTCGTTTATCCCGGGGCGGAGCACGTCGGCGAATTGGCGATCGTGGACATCGGGATCGCACTCGAAGCGGTGCGTACGGTAGAGCCTCGACTCCATTGGACGGAACGCGCCCAGGCCGCCTCGTGGGTGCCGACGCGCGAAGCGGATACGCACAAGGGAAGGACGGGGCACGTGCTCGTCGCGGCCGGGTCGACCGGCAGGACCGGAGCGGCACGCATGGCCGCGCGCGCCGCGCTGCGTGGTGGCGCCGGGCTGGTGACGCTCGCCGGGCCGGCTTCGCTGAATGCCATCCTGTGTCAGGCGAGCGACGAGCTGATGACGCTACCGCTCGCGGACGACGAGGGGCACGTGCGCTTCGTCGCGGACCAGATCGACGCTGCGCTGGCAGGCCGGTCGAGCGTCGTCGTCGGCCCGGGATTGGGCGTGCACGACGGCGCCCGCGCCGTCGTCCGGCACCTGGTCGAGGCGGCAACCGTGCCCCTGGTCATCGATGCGGATGCGTTGACGTGTGTCGCCGGCGACCTCGGGATGCTCGCGTCGGCCCGCCGGCCCCCGGTCTTGACGCCTCATCCCGGCGAAATGGCGCGGCTGATCGGTACCGACGTCCCCACGGTCCAGCAGGACCGCATCGCCACGGCTCGGCAATGCGCCGCCGACCACGGCTGCATCCTGGTGCTCAAGGGATCGCGGACGATCGTAGCCAGTCCCGACGGCGAGGCCTGGATCAACCCGACCGGCAACCCGGGAATGGCGACTGGCGGCATGGGCGACGTCCTCGCCGGTCTCGTGGGCGCGCTCATCGGCCAGGGCCTCGATGCTGCCGAAGCGGCCCGACTGGCGGTTTACGTCCACGGTGATGCCGCCGACCGGATCGCGTCGCGCAGCGGCGCAATCGGGATGATCGCCGGTGACGTCATCGAAGAGCTTCCACCGACAGTGGCGGCCTTGTCGGCAGCACTCGCGAGCGGGGCAGGGCGGTGACCGCCAAGAGTTGGAACGGCCGATTCGCCAGCGAGGAAGCGACGATGGCGACGGCGGCTGCCCTCGGAAGACGCATGCGGGCCGGCGACGTCATCGGCCTCCAAGGCGATCTCGGTGCGGGCAAGACGACCTTCGTCCGCGGGCTCGCCGCGGGGCTCGGGGTGGACGCCGAACGCGTACGCAGCCCGACGTTCACGCTGGTCAACGAGTATGGCGGCGGTCGCATGCCGCTGTACCACGTCGACTTGTACCGACTTGCGCCCGCCGCCGTGGACAGGCTCGCGTTGCGCGAGTACCTTGAGGGCGACGGAGTGTGCGCCGTGGAATGGATCGAGCGCCTCGGAGAGGAGGTGCCGCGGCTGCACGTCGGGCTCAGCCACGCTGGCGATGATCGTCGCGACTTCGTGGTGACCGCGCTCGCTCCGCGCTACGTTGAATTGCTCACCCCGGAGATCTGGGGTGACCGAGCATGAGAGAAGACCGAGGCTGACAGTGGCCCTGATCGTGCAGAAGTACGGTGGAACCTCCGTGGGTTCCGTGGAGCGAATCCGCAACGTCGCGGCGCGCGTCGCCGCAACACGCGCCGCGGGAAACGACGTCATCGTCGTCGTCTCGGCGATGTCGGGCGAGACCAATCGCCTGCTCGCGCTCGCGGCGGAAATCTCCGTCCAGCCGAATCCACGCGAGACCGACGTCCTGGTGGCCACGGGCGAGCAGGTTTCGGTCGCGTTGCTGGCGATGGCGCTCCAGGAAATCGGTGTTCCCGCGGTCTCGCTGCTGGGCTTCCAGCTGCCGGTGCTCACGTCCAACGTCTATGGCAGGGCGCGCATCAAGAGCATCGAAGGAGGCCGGATGCGTTCCGTGCTCGACAGCGGCTCGGTCGCCGTCGTCGCCGGCTTCCAGGGCGTCGACGCCGCGGCCAGCATCACGACGTTGGGGCGCGGTGGCAGCGACACCAGCGCGATCGCCATCGCCGCCGCGGCGAAGGCGGACGTCTGCGAGATCTACACCGACGTCGAGGGAGTCTTCACCACCGATCCACGCGTCTGCGCCAATGCCCGCAAGCTCGACCGCATTTCTTTCGAGGAGATGCTCGAGCTCGCCAGTCTCGGCGCCAAGGTGCTGCAAATCCGATCGGTCGAGTTCGCCAAGCGTTACAACATTCCGGTGCACGTGCGATCGAGCTTCTCCGACGCACCCGGCACCTGGGTCGTCGAGGAGGAACCAGGCATGGAGGACGTTCTCGTCACCGGCGTAGCTGCGGATCGCAACGAGGCGAAGATCACCCTGCAGCGCGTGCCCGACCGGCCGGGCCTGGCCGCGAAGATTTTCGGACCGATCGCCAAGGCGCACATCGTCGTCGACATGATCATCCAGAACGCGAGCGAGGACGGCACCACCGACCTCACGTTCACCGTCCCGCAGAACGACTACGCGCGCGCTCTCGAGATCGTCGCGCCGATCGCCGCGGAGATCGGCGCCGGGGGCGTCAAGTCGGATACCGACGTCGTCAAGGTCTCGGTGGTCGGCCTCGGCATGCGCAGCCATGCTGGTGTCGCATCGCGCATTTTCGAGGTGCTCGCCCGCGAGGGCATCAACGTCGAGATGATCTCGACGTCGGAGATCAAGGTGTCCGTCGTCATCGCGGCGAAGTATTCGGAGCTCGCCGTACGCGTGCTGCACCAGGCCCTCGTCGCGGAGGGCTTCGAGGAGGAGTCGGCGTGAAACGCAATCCCAAGGTCGATCTCTACGACACGACCCTGCGCGACGGCTGCCAGGCGGAGGACATCGCCTTCACGGTGGAGGACAAGTTGCGCATCGCCGAGCGACTCGACGAGCTCGGCGTCCGCTACATCGAAGGCGGTTGGCCGGGCTCGAACCCGCGCGACGAGTCGTTCTTCGAGGCCGCCAAAGCGCTCCGGCTCGGCCAGGCCCGCATCGCCGCATTCGGGTCGACGCGACGCTCCGGGGTGCGAGCCAGCGCCGACCACAACATCAAGAAGCTACTACGCGCCGAGACGCCGGTGATCACGATCTTCGGGAAGAGCTGGGACCTCCACGTGCGCGACGACTTGCGCATCAGCCCCGAAGAAAACCTCGAGCTCATCTTCGACAGCATTCAGTTCCTGAAGCGCCACGTCGACGAGGTGATCTTCGATGCCGAGCATTTCTTCGATGGCTATCGCGCCAACCGCGACTTCGCCGTCGAGTGCTGCCGAGTCGCCCGCGAAGGCGGTGCCGACCTGCTGTGTCTGTGCGACACGAACGGCGGACGGCTCCCCAACGAGATCGCGGCAGCGGTCGACGACGTGCGCGCGGCGATCGACGCGCCCATCGGAATCCACTGCCACAACGACTCGAACCTGGCCGTCGCCAATTCGTTGATCGCCGTAGAACACGGTGCGATCCAAGTGCAGGGTACGATCAATGGAATCGGCGAGCGTTGCGGCAACGTCGATCTCTGCTCGGTCGCCGCCAATCTTCAGCTCAAGATGGGGCACAAGGTGGTCAGCGCAGCGCAGTTGAAGACGTTGCGCGAGGTTTCGCACTTCGTCTGGGAGCTCGCGAACCAGGAGCCCAACAAACGCCAACCCTTCGTCGGCATGAGCGCCTTCGCCCACAAGGGTGGAATCCATGTGGCTGCGGTGCGGAAGAATCGCGAAACATACGAGCACATCGACCCAGCGGCCGTCGGCAATCACCAGCGCGTGCTGGTTTCCGACCTGTCCGGGCAGAGCAACATCCTGCACAAGGCCGGCGAGTTCGGCCTCGATGCCGAGGAGATGAAGCCGGCCGCGCGCGCCGTGCTGCAGGAGGTCAAGAACCTGGAGAACCAGGGCTTCCAGTTCGAAGGCGCCGAAGCGTCCCTCGAGCTGCTCATGCAGAAGGGAATGAACGGTACGCGCACTCGTCATTTCGAGCTCATCGGTTTCCGCGTCATCGACGAGAAGCGCACGGAAGCCGAGCAGCCGCTTTCCGAGGCGACCATCATGCTGCGCGGACCCGAGGGGCAGGTCGAGCACACGGCGGCGACCGGCAATGGTCCCGTCAACGCACTCGACAACGCCCTGCGCAAGGCGCTGACGAAGTTCTACCCGGAGATCGATCAGATTCGCTTGCTCGACTACAAAGTGCGCGTCCTCAGCGGGGCTGGCACCGACGCCCAAGTGCGCGTCCTCGTCGAGTCGGGCGACGGCGAGGACCGCTGGGGGACCGTCGGCGTGTCGCGCAACGTCATCGAAGCGAGCTGGCAGGCCCTCTGCGACAGTCTCGACTACAAGCTCTACAAGGACGCCAAGCGTGGTCGCGGCCGCAAGGGCGGGAAGCGGCCGGAGACGCGCGCCTGACGCGAGAGCATGCCGATCTACTGCGACCACAATGCCAGCACGCCGTCGCCGCCCGCCGTCGTCGATGCGATGTTGCCGTACCTCGGTGAGCACTTCGCCAACCCATCGAGCACCCACGCCGCCGGCTCGTTGGCCCGCTGTGCCGTCGAGGAGGCGCGTCGCGAAATCGCCGATGGGCTCGGCTGCGCGCCCGCGGAGCTGGTCTTCACGAGCGGTGGCACCGAGGCCAACGACATCGCTCTGCGCGGGGTGCTCCGCGGTAGCACGGCGCGCGGCCGACGCGTCCTGACGACGGCAATCGAGCACTCCTCGGTGCTCGCGACGCTGGACGCGGTCGACGACGTGATCGTCGAGCACGTTCCGGTCGACGGCGCCGGCCGTGTCGACGTCGATGCGTTCGAGCGACTCCTCGATCCGTCGTGTGCTCTGGTCAGCATCGGTTGGGCCAACAACGAGATCGGCACCGTGCAGCCGGTAGCCGCCATCGCTGCCGTCTGTCGCCAGCGCGATGTCCCGCTGCACGTGGACGCGGTGCAGGCGCTCGGCAAGCTTCCCATCGCCGTCGACGGCATCGATCTGCTGTCCCTGTCCGCGCACAAGATCGGCGGCTGCAAGGGGAGCGGGGCGCTGTTCGTGCGACGCGGCCTGGCGTGGAGCGGGGGGATGCTCGGCGGCGGCCAGGAGCGGGGCCGCCGCGGTGGCACCGAAAACGTCCCCGGCATCGTCGCATTCGCGCATGCGGTGAGGAATGCCCGCACGCGGCTGGCGCAGCACATGACCCGGGTTGCGGGGTTGCGCGACGAGCTGTGGAGTCGGCTGCGCACCGTCGACGGTGTCGTTCGCCATGGCGCGGACGGCGACGATGCCTTGCCCAATACCTTGAACGTTCGCTTCGAGGGCGTGCGCGGCGAGACGCTGGTGGCTGCCCTCGACCTTGCCGGCATCGCCGTATCTTCCGGTTCCGCTTGCGCCGCGGGCGCAGCCGAACCTTCCCATGTGCTGCGAGCGCTGGGTCTGGACGATACGCTCGCCGCGGACGGCGTTCGCTACAGCTTCGGTTGGTCGAGTGCCGACAGCGATGCTGCGCGGATCGCCGAGGCCACCATCGCCTCGGTGGAGCGCATCCGCGCAACTCGGCGGGTCGCATGAACGAACGGCCACGCGTGGTGGTCGGGATGAGCGGCGGCGTCGACAGCTCGGTGGCGGCGGCCCTGCTCGTCGAGCAGGGCTACGACGTCGTCGGCATCGCCATGCGCCTGTGGGGAGGTCCTTCCGACAGCGGCTGCTGTTCTCTCGATGATTTCCTCGACGCGCGCAGGGTCGCAACGCAGCTGGGAATATCCTTCTATGTGATGGACTTTCGTCGCGAGTTCGAGCTGGCGGTCGTCGATCCGTTCGTACGCGAGTACCGCGCCGGACGAACGCCGAGCCCGTGCGTGCGCTGCAACCAGCACATCAAGTTCGCCCTCTTCTGGGAGCGCGCACGCGAGTTGGGAGCGGAATACGTCGCCACCGGGCACTATGCGCGGGTCGTCCGAGACCGCGCCACGGGCGAGGCGCAGCTGTGGCGTTCGCGTGATCGCGCCAAGGACCAGTCGTACTTCTTGTTCACGGCGAAGGCGGACGTCTTGGCGCACACTCTGTTTCCCGTGGGCGACATGACGAAGGACGAGGTTCGAGCCAAGGCCGCGGAGCTCGGGCTGCCGGTAGCGACCAAGGCCGAAAGTCAGGAGATCTGCTTCGCCCCGCGCGGGCGCTACGCCGAGTTCGTCGCCGAACGGTCGGGAGAGCCAGCATCCGGGCCGATCGTCGCTGCCGACGGGCGGGAGATTGGGCGTCACGACGGCGTGCACCGCTTCACCATCGGGCAGCGCCGCGGCCTCGGGGTCAGTGCCGCCGAGCCGTTGTACGTGACCGCGATCGACGCCGATACGGCGACCGTTCGTGTCGGGCCACGCGCGTCCACCCGAGCGCATGGCTTGGTCGCCCGAGACGTCCACTGGATCGGTACAACGCGACCGGACGTCGGCGGAAGCTGCGATCTCAAGATTCGTTCCCGTAGCGAGGCGGTGCCCGTGCGGATCGCGCAGGCGACGGAAGAATCCTTCTCGGTCGAGACCGACGCCGGTCTGTCGTCGGTGACGCCTGGCCAGGCGGCGGTGTTGTATTCCGGTGACCGGGTGCTGGGCGGTGGTTGGATCGAGCGCGGCACGGGGGGACTGGCCGCATGCGCGTAGCGTTCGCCACGCTTGGTTGCAAAGTCAACCACTACGATACCGCGACCGTCGAGACGCGCCTGCGTGCCGAGGGGCACGAGGTCGTCGCTGGGATGGCGGATGCTGACGTGGTCGTCGTCAATTCCTGCTCGGTGACCGACCGTGCCGACGCCGAGAGCAAGCAGCTGGCGCGGCGGGCACGGAGGGCAAACCCGGCCGCGCGCATCGTCATGACCGGATGCTTCGCGCAAACTGACCCGCGCGGGGCGGCGACCGCCGAGGTCGATCACGTCGTCGGCTTGAACCGCCTCGACGACCTCGTGGGAGCGGTGCGAGGCGATCGCTCCGGTGAGCGGATTCTCGTCGACGATCTGCGAACG
>CALJUJ010000204.1 GCA_937975525.1 uncultured bacterium | reverse complement strand
CTGGGACGATGCGACGATCTCGGTGGTCGCCCCGGCGGAAGCGGTCGTGCGCGAGACGATCGCGCTGCCGGCGGCGTCGCAACCGTACGGAATCGCTTGGGCACCGGACGGGGAACGGGTGTACGTCAGTCTGCAGGCGACCCGCCAGCTTGCCGCGCTCTCCCCTTCGGGGCAGCTGCTCGGCACGGTGGACTTCCCTGGAAAGCCCCGCGGCGTCGCCGTGGCTCCCGACTCGCAGCGGATTCTCGTCACCCGCTTCGTGTCGGCGCCGGAGGCCGGGACGGTATGGGTGGTCGACGCCGATTTCGGATCGGTGCGGACGATCGGGCTGCACTATGATCTGGGCCCGGATACGGAGAAGAGCGGGCGCGGTGTTCCGAACTACCTGACCAGCGTGCGCATCAGTCCCGACGGGCGGCGCGCCGTGGTGCCCTCGAAGAAGGACAACACGGCGCGCGGCCTCTATCGCGATGGCCAGGAGCTCACCTTCGAGAGCCGCGTGCGCACGATCGTCTCGCAGATCGACCTCGACGCAGAGGCGGAGATCGCCGGTTTGCGCATCGATCTGAACGACCGCGACATGGCGCAAGCGGCGGTGTTCAGCCCGTACGGCGACATCTACTTCGCCGCGACCCAGGGGACGAACACGATCGAGGTCGTCGACACCTACCGCGGATCGCTGGTCTCCTCGATCATCGCGATGCAGTTCGACGAGATCGAGGGGCTCGGTCCGCGCATCCATGGCATCGCGCCGCAGGGCCTCGCCCTCGACGACGAGGGGCGCCGACTGTTCGTCCACAACTTCCTGTCGCGTTCGGTCTCGGTCTACGACGTCGATTCGCTGGTACGCGGCATTCGCAGCTCCGCGCCGGTGCTGCGGGAGGTCTCGACCGTCGCCGAGGAACGGCTGCCGCGCCGCGAGCTGCTCGGCAAGCGCATGTTCTACAACGCGTCGGATCCGCGCATGAGCCGCGATGGCTACCTCAGCTGCGCCAGCTGCCACCTCGACGGCGGTAGCGATGGGCGGGTGTGGGACTTCACCCAGGTCGGAGAGGGTCTGCGCAACACGATCGATCTCGTCGGCAAGGCCGGTGTCGGTCACGGCAACGTGCACTGGACGGCGAACTTCGATGAGATTCAAGACTTCGAAAACGACATCCGGTTCCAGTTCAGCGGCAAGGGCTTCATGCGCGAGTCGTTCTTCGAGGATACCGGCGACCCCCTCGGGCCACCGAAGACGCGCAAGAGCGTCGACCTCGACAGTCTGGCGATGTACGTGGCCAGCCTCGACCGCTTCCCGGACAGCCCGTATCGCCAGCCCGACGGCGCGCGAACGGCGTCGGCGGAGCGCGGGCGCGCGGTCTTCCTCGAGCGCGCCTGTTGGATGTGCCACGCCGGGGCGACGTTCACCGATGGGATGCGTCACGACGTCGGCACGCTTCGACCATCGTCGGGGCTCGGGCTCGGTGTGCCGCTTGCGGGTGCCGGCATCGACACGCCGACATTGAAGAACCTGTGGGACACCGATCCGTATCTGCACGACGGATCGGCGGCGACGTTGGCCGAGGCCCTGGGCACGCCCGAGCATGTCGGCGAGCCGCCCCTGAGCCAGGAGGACGAGGACGATCTCGTCGCTTACCTGCTGCAGATCGACGAGCGTGAGGTCGGTGATCCGGATGGCGAAGGAGAATGACTCAGGGCTCACCGATCAGGTGGAGCTGCAACTCTCGAGCGAAAGAGCCGGCGCGGTGCTCGAAGACGTAGACCGCCTGCCACGTGCCGAGCGCGAGCTGACCGCCGTCGATCGGGATCGCCAGCTGCGTCGACGTCAACGCCGCCCGAATGTGCGCTGGCATGTCGTCCGGGCCTTCGATCGTATGCCGGTACGAGCTCGGATCCTCGGGCACGAGTCGGCGCAGAAAGTCGTCGAGGTCGCGCAGAACGTCGGGGTCGGCGTTCTCCTGGATCGTGAGGGACGCCGAGGTGTGGCGGATGAACATCGTGAGCAGGCCGCGGCGCGTGCCGCAGTCGGCCACCCAGCGGCGCAGCGCGGCGGTGGTGTCGTACAGGCCCGCACCGCGCGTGTGCACGGTGAGCCGATGGGTGTGTTGGTGCATGCGCGCCGTCCTTGCCGCCGTTCCGCCTGCATCCTATCCACTCCGACGTCGCGAGCAATCGACGTCCGCGACGGTTGAGGAGGAAGCATGGGTGATTCGCGAGAGGCGCCGCTCGCGGGGGTACGCGTGATCGACAGCTCGCTGCTCGGTCCGGGCGCCACCGGGATGCACCTCGCCGATCTCGGCGCCGAGGTGATCAAGGTCGAGGCGCCGGGCGGGGGCGACTACGTGCGCAAGATGGCGTTTCCGATCATCGACGGGATCTCTCTGCTGCACTGGCACGTCAATCGCGGCAAGCGCAGCATCGTTCTCGACCTGCGCCAGCCGACCGCGGTCGAAACCTACCTCGCGCTGGTTCGCGAGTCCGACGTCGTCATCGAAGCGATGCGCCCGGGGGCGCTGGAACGCCGCGGGCTCAGCTACGAGCGGATGTCCGCGGTCAACCCGCGCATCGTCTACTGCCACGTGTCGGGCTACGGGCTGAGTGGTCCCTACCGCGATCTGCCGAGCCACGGGTACGCCTACGACGCGTGGGCAGGCGTCGCGCGGCCGCAGGTCGATGCCGACGGGTTCCCGTACATCCCGGCCTATACGACGATCGGCATCCACGCCGGACCGTTGTACGCTGCTCTCGGCATCGTCGCCGCCGTGTTGCGCGCGCGCAGCACCGGGCGTGGCTGCGAGCTGGAGGTCGCGCAGAGCGAGGCGGCGGCCTCGTTCAACTGGAACGGGATCGAGGGCGACAAGGCGCACGAGCGTCCCGAGGACGAGGTCACCGGCAACGACGGCGACGGCAAGCCGGGTCCGCGGCGACCGATGGGCGGCGAGACGATGCGCGAGGCGGTGCGCTACCAGTTCTATCGCTCGGCCGACGGCTTCGTCCTGTTCATGGCTTCGGAGCAGGTGTTTTGGCGCAACTTCTGCGAAGCGGTCGAGCGTTTGGATCTCTTCGAGCGCTGGCCGGGTGCACGGGTGGCCGAGCACGCGCGCGGCAACGTCGAGCTGCGCCGT
>CALJUJ010000203.1 GCA_937975525.1 uncultured bacterium | reverse complement strand
CGACGCGGCTACGTCGGTCCCTGGCTGCCGGGTCTGGTCGCGGGCGAGGCCGAAGCCGAGGTGCCCGCCCACGAGCCGCAGGCCTTCGGGATCTCGACGGAGGGTCGCTATGACCTGCTCGAGAGCGTGTCGATCGCCTTCCTACATGCCCTCGAGGCACTCACGCCGACGCAACGGGCGGTGTTGTTGCTGCGCGACGTCTTCGACTACAGCGTACGCGCCACCGCGGACGCTCTCGACACGAGCGAGCCCAACGTCAAGACGACGCTGCACCGGGCCCGTAAGGCCATGCAGGGGTACGAGCGAGATCGCCCGGTCTCCCTCGCCGATGTTCGCGGGCGCACGCGTGAGGCGCTGGCGGTCTTTCTCGATCGCCTGGTAGCCGGCGATGCCGAAGGGACGGCCGCGCTTCTCGCCGATGACGCGATCGCCGTGAACGATGGCGGCGGCGAGTTTCATGCCGCACGCAACGTCGTCCGCGGATGCGACCGGGTCGCTCGTCTCCATCTGGGACTCGTCGGTCGACTTCGCGGCGACGTGGGCATCCAGCTTCGCGAGATCAACGGGCTGCCCGCACTCGTCGTCGAGTTCGGCACGGCGGCGCCGGGATACGCGCCGCGCAGCGTGGTTGCGGTCCGCGTCGACGACAACGGTCGGATCATTGGAGTCTACACGGTCCTTGCCAGCGCGAAGCTAGCGCAGGTCGCCTCGGAGCCCGACGCCACTCGGTTGTCTTTTGGGTGAACGCTTGTTAACCCGGGCGGCATGCCCGAGATCGACCTCGATCGCGACTTCCCCCGGCTACGTCAGACCCTGAGCTGGGTCTACGAACGATCTCCCTACTACCGTCGCACTTTCGACGCCGCGGGCATGCGCCTCGACGCGCTGTCCTCCTACGAAGACTTCCGCTCGGTCGTGCCGCGCACCACCAAAGCCGATCTGGTCGCCAACCAAGCGGCGCATCCGCCGTTCGGGGAGTTCGTCACCGTCGCGCGCGACCAGTTCGGCTCGGTGCATACGTCGCCCGGGCCGATCTTCATTCCTCGGCTTCGCGAGGAACGCGGTGGAACCCCCGTGCTGAAGGAGGCGATTCGCTCGATGGGCGTCCGCCCGGGCGACGTCGCCCACGTCACCCTTTCCTACCACATCATGCCCGGTGGCCTGCGCCTGCACCGAGCCTTCGAGGAGGCCGGTTGTCTGGTCATCAACGGTGGCACCGGAGCCAGTCGCCTGCAGGTCGAGGTAGCGCGTGCGTGGCGGGCAACCGTCTATGCCGGAACCCCGAGTTTCCTCGCGAATCTCGCCGATACGGCTTGCGAAATGGGTCTCGATCCGCGCCGCGATCTGCACTACCGCGTCGGATTCTCCACCGCCCAGGCGCTGACGCCGGCGCTGCGCTCGGAGTTGCAGGAGCGTTTCGGCATGGAGCTCTTCGACCACTGCGGCGAAGCCCAGATCGGACCACTCGCCGGTGAGTGCACGGCGCACGACGGCATGCACCTCCATGCCGCCGACCTCTACTGCGAGTTCCTCGACCCCGAGAGCGGGCAGCCCGTGGGACCGGGGGGCGTCGGCGAGATCGTCGCCACGCAGCTCGGGCCGCGCGCACTTCCGCTCGTCCGCTATGCCCCGGGCGATGCCTTCCGCCTTCACGAAGGCGTTTGCCCCTGTGGCGACCCCGCACCTCGCATTTCGTTCGTCGGTCAGGTGGGAGTGATCCGCAAGATCAAGGGCGTTCTGGTGCACCCAGGTCAGATCGACCGCGTGCTGCGCGAGTTTGCCGGCCTGGGACGGTTCCAGGTGACGATCGACCACCCCGAGGGCAGCCGCTACGAGCGCGCGGTTCTCCGCGTCGCGGCAACCCCCGAGGAGCAGAACGCGAGCGCGCGAGCTGCGGCGATCGCCGCACGTCTGAAGCAGACGATCCTGATCCACATGGACGTCGAGCTCGTCGACGAGGCGAGCATTCCGGAGCAGGCGGCCGGTCCGGGCTTCAGTGCCGCGATCGTCGCGGCCGGAGATCGAAGATGAGCGCAACCGAGGCCGCCCTGCAGGATCGCCGGTACTACGACCCAGAGATCCAGACACTCCCCCGCGACGAACTCCGCGATTTGCAGGAGAAGCGATTGGAGCGACAGATCGAGCGCATCTGGCGGCAACCGATTCCCTTCTTTCGCCGCAAGCTCGAAGAAGCCGGCTTGCGCCAGGAGGATCGCGTCGGGCTCGACGGCCTCGCTTCCCTGCCGACGACGCGCAAGGCCGAGCTTCGCGCCAGCGAAGCCGAGCATCCGCCGTTCGGCGACTACCGCGGCGCGGCCATCGAGGATTGCGTCCGACTGGGCGCATCGACCGGCACTTCCGGCGAGCCGACGGTGATTCTGTGGACGCGCACCGATCTCGAGGTCGACTATCGCGCGTCCTACCGCGGCCGCTGGCGCTGGGGGTTGCGTCCGGGGATGAGCTTGGCCAACGCACATCCGTTCGGCGCCAACGCGGGAGGGTGGCACTTCAGCCACGGCATCGAAGGTCTCGGCGCGTTGAACATTCCCTCCGGTCCTCCCGTCGGGGAGCGCCACATCGCCGACGTCCTCGAGGTCTGGCGACGGCTACGGCCCGACATGTATCGACTCTTCGGCAACGTCGCGACGACGATGTCGGAGGCGGCGCGCCGCTCTGGTCTGGATCCCGTGGCCGACCTCGGCCTGGCGATCGCCGGCGATCACCCTTCCCAGCAGTACCTCATGGCCAGCTCCGGACTCGAGGCGCTTCCCTTGCTCGGCAGCGCCTGCGAGGAGCGCGACGGTGCCCACCTGGCGGAAGACCTCGCCATCGTCGAGGTGATCGATCGCAGCGATGGCCGTGCCTGCGGCGACCAGGAGCGCGGCAATCTCGTCGTCACCGTGCTCGAGAAGGACAACTTTCTCCTCCGCTACGACCTCGAAGACGTAGTCCGCTGGAACATGCGCCCGTGACCGTGCCGGGAGACCCACCGCCGGCTCTTCTACGAGGGACGCGTGCGCGACATCACGCCGGTCGGCTCGGTCGAGGTGCTGCCGATCGACGTCGCGCTGGTCCTGTACGACTTCCCGGAGGTCTCGACGCCCTCCGCGGAGTTCCAGATCGTCCGTCCAGCCGCACCCCGCCAGCGCCTAAGCGTCCGCGCCGAGCATGGAGACTCCCCTGGCGACGTCGCCGCCCTCGCGGCACGGGTCGCCGCCGCTTTGGAAACGCGGCTCGGGGTTCCTGCGGACGTCGAGCTGATGGAGCGTGGTGGCCTTCCCCGGTTCGCGTACAAGGCCGCCCGCGTGGTCGACGAAGCCTGACCTTCCGATCTCGCCGATCTTGCCGGCCTTGCCGATCTCGCTTGTTTGCTTCGATCCGGGGGCCTACCCTGGCATCATGCGCACGGTTTTCCTGGCGATCGCGGGTTGCTTGCTCATCGAGCCGTCGGCAACGGACGCCCAACCGCCGAGTTTCGATCGCAGTGGGGAAACGGTGGTGCTGCACTACCAGGAAGTGATCGGCGCACTTGCGGCCGACGAACCGGGCCCTTCCGTCGAGGTATACGGCGACGGGCGAGTCGTCGTTCGCTATCCCGCCTACATGAAACAAGCGGGAACGCACACGGTGCAGCTCAGTGCCCAGGAGCTCGACGCTCTCGTCGAGCGGGTGGTGAACGAAGGTCTCTTGCCCTTCGACACCGATGCCGCAGCCGAGGACCTCGGAGCTGCGCGCGCCGCCAGCGCCGGGGCCGTTCGTCGCGACG
>CALJUJ010000202.1 GCA_937975525.1 uncultured bacterium | reverse complement strand
GTACCACTCCGTTCCCGCCGTGACGGCGGACGCTACATCGCTGGGCGGCGGGCCGGCGTCGTTTCGTCCCGGCGCTCAACCCGCTAGAACGTCGGGATGGCTTGGCTTGAGAAACTGGTTCACGACATCGTCGTCGCCGTCACCCGTCTGTTCGCCGCGATCATGCCCGACCGCTCGCCGGTGGTGCTTCTCGGGCCTGGCTCGACACGCGAGCTATGCACGGCGATCGCACAGGGCGGCACGCGCAACTGCTTGATCGTCACCGATCAGGGTCTCGTCGAGCTCGGCCTCGTCGGCCGGATCACCGAGACGCTGGAAGGCGAAGGCGTCGCCTGCTCGGTGTACAGCGGCGTACAGCCGGATCCGACGTTCGCGCAGGTCGAGGAAGGCCTGGCGCAGCTGCGTGCCTCCGGTGCGCGGGCGGTGATCGCCGTCGGCGGCGGCTCGCCGATGGACGCCGCAAAGATCATCGCCACGCTGGCCACGAACGACAAGCCGATCCGCAAGCTTCTCGGCTGGTTTCGTGTCCGCAAGCCGCTGCTGCCGCTGTACGCGATCCCGACCACGGCCGGCACCGGCTCCGAGGCGACGATTGCCGCGGTCGTCTCCGACCCGGCGACGCACACCAAGAACTTCGTCGTCGACCCGAAGCTCATGCCCGAGATGGCCGCGCTCGACCCCGAGCTGATGGCGGGACTGCCGCAGCACATCACCGCGGCGACGGGGATGGACGCGCTCACCCACGCGGTCGAATCGTATCTGTCGCTGACGGCGACGGCGCAGACCGAGCGCTATGCGGCGATCGCGGTACGCTTGATCTTCGCGAATCTGGAAAAGGCCTACCGCGACGGCAGCGACCTGACGGCGCGCAGCGCCATGGCGCTGGCGAGCTTCTACGCCGGCATGGCGTTCTCGCGCACGAGCGTCGGCTACGTGCACGCCATCGCGCACAACCTCGGCGCCCGCTACGGCACGCCGCACGGCTGGGCCAACGCGTTGGTCTTGCCCCACGTGCTGGACTTTTCGTTCGAAGCATCCCGCCCGCGTCTCGCCGCGCTGGCGGAGATGATCGCGCTCGATGGCTCAACCGAAGCCGACCGGGCGCGAGCGTTCATCGACGCCGTGCGCCGCCTGCAGGCCGCCGTCGGCATCCCGCCGACGTTGCCCGAGCTGCAGCGCGAGCACATCCGCGAGCTCGCCGAGCACGCGCGCGCCGAGGCGTGGATCAACTACCCGGTGCCGCGCTACCTGAAGCAGGACCAGGCCGAGCAGCTGATCGCCAAGCTCCTCGCCTGAACCGGCGCTCGCGCCCGCCCGAAGAAGCCGCACCTCGCAAGGCGGCCTTCCTCGGGCTAGTCCCAGCGGCCGAGCACGGCAGCGCGCGTGGCATCGTAGGCGGGCTTGCGCATCCACTCGCCGTCGAGAAGCAGCGGGAGATGGGGCGCCAGATCGGCAAACGGATCGTTGCGATCGAGCCAGGTGCTCGAATCGGCCATGCCCCAGGTCGTGATGCCCAGGCAGCCGGCGACGGCGCGGCATGCTGCCACGATGTCGCCATAGACCTTCGCCTGTGCCGCAAGCGGGTCGGCCTCGCCATCGAAATGGCGAATGGAGACGTCGAGCTCGGTAATCTCGACCGCTACGCCCAAATCGGTGAAGGAGCGCAGCATCGCCTCGAACGCGTCACGCTGCGGCACGCTGGTGAGTAGTCCGAAGAAGTGCCCTTGGATGCCGATCCCGTCGAGCTCAACGCCGCGGCCGAGGATCTCCTGCACGAGGACGCGAAACGCAGTCACTCGAGCATCGTCAGCTCGGTGCTCGTAGAAGAATTCGTTGAGGAACAGTCGCGCGTCGGGATCGGCGGCGCGCGCGAGGGCGAAGGCTTCGTCGATGTAGGTGTCGCCGAGAACGCGCTGGAAGAGGCTTCGGTCGCGCTCGGCGCCGAGCGGGGCGAGCGGCTCGTTGACGACGTCCCACTGGGCGACGCGCCCGCGGTAGCGGCCGACGACCGTGCCGACGTGCTCGGTGAGGAGAGAACGCGCGGTGGCCGGAGCGTCGTCGGACCCGAGGATTCGTTCGCGCAGATCGGCCGGCTGCTGATCGCGCCACACGAGGACATGGCCGCGAAGGCGCGCCCGGCGTTCTGCCGCAAAGTCGACGATGGCGTCGGCGGCAGTGAAATCGTAGGCGCCGACGGTCGGGGCGAGGCTGCCCCACTTCATCGCGTTCTCCGCGGTGACCGAGTTGAAGTCGACGCCGATGGTCGTCTGTTCGAGATCGTTCTGCGGGTCGGCGATCGCCGCCCCGAGCCATAGCCCGGCTTCGGCTGCGGCGACGGCGAGCGCGCAGTCCGGTTGTTCGCCAGCGCATCCCGCGGACGAAGCGGAGTCGTTCGAGCCACAGGCCGCGGTTGCGAGGCAAAGCAGGCTGAACCAGGCGTGCCAGCGAGAAGGTCGGCATCGGCGCATGGGGAAGGCTTGTCATGCGACCGCGGGCGCGACAAGCGCACCGTTCCTCGCCGAGGGTGCGGCTGGCGTGCCCGGGAGTCGGGCCAGTCTACGGAGAGAAGGTCACCGATCGACCGAGCCCGACGTGCAGTCGAAGAGCCCAAGCGCCGCGACATA
>CALJUJ010000201.1 GCA_937975525.1 uncultured bacterium | reverse complement strand
TGTCTCGCCCACCTCGACTGTCGGACCGAGCAACGAGTCGACGCCGGCGATCACACGATCTTCATCGGTCTGGTCGAAGCGGCGGAGACCTTCGCCGGCGAGCCGCTGGTTTACTACGACGGCGGTTATCGCAAGTTCGAAGCATGAAGCGACGTCGTCCCGTCGCCGCGGTCGTCCTCGCCGCCGGACTCGGCACCCGCATGCGCAGCTCACGCGCGAAAGTGCTCCACGAGCTCGGCGGCCGCCCCTTGATCGCGTATCCGCTCGATGCCCTGCGTGCGGTCGGTGCGGATCCGATCGTGGTGGTGGTCGGGCACCAAGAAGAAGCGGTGCGCGCTGCCTGCGCTCCGTGGAAGACGGAGTTCAGCCGCCAGGCCGAGCAGCGCGGTACGGGGCACGCGGTGCGCACTGCGGCTCCCGCCCTGCGCGGCTTCGACGGCGACGTGCTCCTGGTCAACGGCGACCTGCCATTCCTCTCGACGGCGAGCTACCGCTCGCTGATCCGTGCTCACCAACGCAGTCGCGCTTCCGTTTCGCTACTCACGGCGGAGGTCGACGAACCACGAGGATTTGGGCGCATCCTGCGCGCTGGCGGCAAGGTGATCGGTATCGTCGAGGAGAAGGATGCAACCGAGCAACAGCGTGCCCTTCGCGAGGTCAACGTCGGCTTGTACTGCGCGTCCGCGGAATTCCTGTTTCCGGCGTTGCGCCGGCTGCGTCCGAGCAATGCACAGGCAGAGCTCTATTTGACCGACATCGTCGGTCAGGCGCATGGGGCCGGTCTTGGGATTGCATCGGCGCAGGCGGACGCCAGCGAAGGAGCGCAGGTGAGCACCCTCGCCGATCTCGCCGAGCACGAGCGAACGTTGCGGCAGCGGACGAACCGCCAGTGGATGGAGCGCGGGGTCACGATGCTCGACCCCGATTCGACCTACATTGGTGCGGACGTCGAGATCGGCGCCGACACGGTGCTCGGGCCGAACGTCATTCTGCAGGGACGTACGCGGATCGGCCGTCGCTGCCGCTTCGACGGCACGGCCCAGGTTGTGGACACGGTCGTAGGCGACGACGTGCACGTGAAGCTCGGGGTCGTCATCGCATCGGCCAAGCTCGGCGACGGCGTCCGCGTCGGTCCCTTCGCGCAGCTGCGACCCGAGACCGAGCTCGGCGACGAGGTGCACATCGGCAACTTCGTCGAGACCAAGAAGGCCCGTCTCGGGCGTGGCACCAAGGCGAACCACCTGGCCTACATCGGCGATGCGGAGGTCGGCGTCGACACCAACATCGGCGCGGGCACCATCACCTGCAACTACGACGGCTTCCGGAAGCATCGCACGACGATCGGCGACCGCGTACAGGTGGGCAGCGACACGACGCTCGTCGCACCGCTCGACGTCGGCGACGATGCGTACATCGCCACGGCTTCGACGGTGCGCAAGGACGTCACCCCGGGAGCGCTCTTCTTCAATGTCCGCCGCGACATGGAACGGCCTGGCTGGGTCGAGGCGCGGCGGCGCATGGAAGCGGAGGCGACGCGACGCAAGAAGCGCAAGGGCTGAAGCGGATCGACCTCATGGCGAAAGAGCCCAGTGATCGCAAGGGCCGCCCCGGCAAGAAGGTCGCCCAGGGGCGCGCGCGTCGCGCCATGAAGGTGGGCGGCCTGGCCACGTCGGTGGGTTCGGGCTACCTGCGCGAAGCGCTCTTGTCGACCTTCCGCGATCCGAGCAAAGGCCAGGAACCGATGCTCGACACCCACGTGCAGACGGCGATGAAGATCGTCGAGAGCTCGCAAGAGCTGCGCGGAGCGTTCACGAAGCTCGTCCAATTGTTGTCCATGCGCGACGACATCCTGCCGCAGCAGATGCTCGACGTGTTGGCGTCGGTGCAGTCCTCGGTACCGCCGATGGACTACGATCTGATTCGGGCGCAGGTCGTCGACGAGCTCGGTCGCCCGCCGGAGGAGCTCTTCGCGTCTTTTGCCGAGGAGGCCTTCGCCGCGGCCTCCCTGGGGCAGGTCCACCACGCGACGCTGCAGGACGGAACGGAAGTCGTGGTGAAGGTTCAGTACCCCGGCGTCGAGGAGTCGGTGCGACAGGACCTGAAGAACGTCAAGGCGCTCCTGCATACGCTCACGCGGATCGGTCGTGACGTCTTCCGCCAGAAGATCGACTCGGGCGAGGTTTATCGCGAGCTCGAAGACCGTTTGTACGAGGAGCTCGACTACGAGAACGAGGCGCGCAACATCGGGCTCTTCCGGCGCATGTTCGCCGACGACGATGAGGTGTTGATCCCCGAGGTCTATCCGGAGCTCAGCTCGCGGCGGGTGCTGACGATGAGCAAGCTCGAAGGCTACGCGTTCGCCGACATCCTGGCGCCGGGCATCGATCAGGAGCTCAAGGACTGGG
>CALJUJ010000200.1 GCA_937975525.1 uncultured bacterium | reverse complement strand
CGACGGCTGCGCGGATCATCCGAGTGGCGGGCGCGCCGCCGGGTTTCGCTGGTCCCGCGGAGACGCGGCGATTCACATAAAGCGTCAGCCGCCTTCGCCTTCGAGCCGCGGCGACGTGCTACCCAACGAAAAAGGGCGCGGCTTCCGAAGAAGCCGCGCCCTTTTTCATAGGCGTGATCGAAACGACGGAGGGTCGTTACGGGATCGTGATGAGATCGGCGTTGGCCCGCGCACCCTGCTGGTGCAGGTTGAAGGCCGCGCTGCGGACGCTCGCGGAGGTCACGTGACGCTCGACGCCGATGCCGAGAACCGCACTCGGCACACCCGGAAGCGACGGATTGGAGATCGCCTGCAGGCGAGTCTGTCCCGCCACCGTGCCCATGACGTTCGCGTTGAAGATCGAACGCGAGCAATCCGACGTATCGAGGTTACAGAGGCGTGTATCCTCGAAGCAGATCACAGGGCCGCTCGTCGAGAAGCGCTGCTCGAACTCGTTGAACACCAGGTACTGGATCGTCGCCGCTCCGGGGATCTGACGGAGGTAGTCCGTCGAGCACGGCACCAGTACCAGGCTGGTCTCGATCACCGCATCGGTGCCCGGCACCGGATTCCGAACGTCCTCGAAGAAGTGATTCATGATGAGGTAGTTCGGGCAGCCGTTGTACTCGGGATCGGGACCACCGATGACGAGCTCGTTGGCCGCGCCGGTGGTGGCGCCGGTCGCCTGGATGCCGATCGCGTTGTAGCTGGCGACGTCCAGATCGGTACCACTGGCCGTGGTGAGGATGCCCTCGCCCTTCAGCTCATTGCGCGGAACCGGCACGCCGTTGTTGTCGATGGCGATGCACTTCAGCTCACCGTCGAATGGATCTTCCGGAACCGGCGGAATGCGAGTGCCCGCGTTGCTGGCGCTGCAGCGGCCGGCGTTGAAGAACGCGCAGTCAGCGTCGCTGCCGCAGCCGATGAACGGGTTGCCGGTGCAGCTTCCGCTGGGCAACGGCAGGTCGTCGTCGGCAAGGCCCTCGGAGGCAACCCACTGGATCGGCTGACCCTGCGTCAGATTGATCCGGAAGTCGGTCTCGAGCCAGCCCGGCACGCAGAAGCCACCACCGGGGCAGTCCACGCCCGAGTCGCAAACCTGACCGTCGTTGCTGCCCCCATCACAGTGGGAGTTCGCATTGACGTAGAAGCAGTGGGCCAAGATCGGCGTCGTCTCGTTGGTGTTGACCAACCGGATCACCGTATCGACGCCCGCTCCGCGGTCGACCTCCACCTTGGGATAGACGACGATCGCCGCAGACTTGTCGGAGGCGATGTCGGCCATCGCTTGCGATCCGCCGAACACCAATCCGGCAGCGATCGCCAACGTCCAGCCTACCCGTCGAACCTGTCGCATGTTCAATCTCCTTTCCACAATCCTCGGACGCCACATCATTGAACGAGGCGCTTACGGTTCCGGGATCTGGATCTGCTCGCCAGGGATCGTAACGATGTCCTGGCCCACAACATCCTCGAAGCTCGTATGGACGTTCTGTGCGCTGCGAGCGGTGAAGCCGTTATCGAGGTCCACATTGGTCTCTTCGACCACGAGCATGATGCCCTTGCTTCCGACGGCGCGGGCGGTCGTCTTGACGAGATCCGTGCCGATGGTCGCCTTCTCGAAGGCCGTGCTGATGCCACCGTACGGGTTGCTGGAAGAGGCCTCTTCGCCGTTCAGGGACCAGCTGGCCCAGCACTGGAACGTGGTCGACGCCGAGAGCTGCTGCTCGAACTCGTTCATGATCAGGAACTGGACGGTTACGTCCTCGGGTGCCTGAGTCTCGAAGTTCTGCGTGCAGGGGACGGCCGTCAGGGTAGCGCTCGCCGTACTGTTGTAGCCGAAGCTGTCGATGGCCGGATTGACCGCGCCGTCCGACGGGTGGTCGATCACCCAAAGCCGGGGGCAGGCCTCGTACTCGGCGCCGGTCGGGCAGTCAGCGCTCACGCCGCCGCCGAGGCACAGAGTCCCGTCCATGTTGTTCGTGTCGAAGCCCTTGAGCCCGATGGCGTTGTACTTCGAGACGTCGAACTCGGATGCGACATCGACGAGAGTCGCTTCGCCCTTCAGCGCATTGCCGCCGACGGGGAAGCCGCTCGCGTCGACCTCGACGCACTTGAGCTCGCCGGTGAAGTCCGGCGCCGAAGGCGGGATCCGTCCGGGATCGAAGCCGGCGTCGCAGCAATCGGCGTCGCCGCCGCCGGTGGTCGACGGATCACACTGACGGCTGCCGTCGGTGACGAAGCCAGCGCAGGTGTTCTCGAACGCCGGGAAACGGCGGCCGGTCGACACGACCCACTTGGTGGGCTGCTGCTTCGTCAGCGTGATGTCGAAGTCGATCTCGGTCCACAGCGGCGGATTGTCGTCGCTGATCGGAGCCTCGGGATTGGAAGGAGCGGCATTCACGTAGAAACAGTGCGCATGCCGCATATTGTTCGAGGTATTGGTGATCTGAATGATCGTGTCGCGCGTTCCATTCGCGATAACCTTCGGAAACACAAGAATGGAAGCGCTTTCCTCGGTAGTGATCCTGGCCTCGGCCGGGCTGAGGTTCGACCCCAGTCCGATCAGAGTTGCCAGAGCGATCACCCCAGCTAGCCCTCTCTGCCTACGCATTACCCTCCTCCTTTCGATCACGCCGCACCTGGGCATTTGGACGGGCGAACCCCGGTTCCAAGTGCCGGCGTTATATCCGCGGTGCCAAAAGTTGTCAAGTCAAAAGCCGCCATAATTCCTTGCCCTTTCGACGCTCAGGGCAGGTGAATGAAGTCGTTCTGCGGACGAGTGCCATGGTGATGCACATTGAATGCCGCCGTCCCGGCGTTCTCGCGCAACTCCTCGGCCACGCCGAGCCAGGTGTAGCCCAGCCGCGGGTCGTCGCCGGCCACGCCACGCAAGCGAGTCTGCCCGGTCAGCGTTCCGTTGACCGCCGCACTGAAGATCGAGCGCACGTCTCCCGGCGTCGCACCATCGATGTCGAACAACCGGAACTCGTGAAAGCAGTTGATGATCCGACTCGTCGAGAAGCGCTGCTCGAACTCGTTGAAGACCAGGAACTGAATCGGCGATTCCACCGGGTTCTGCCGTTCGTAGTCCTCGGTGCAGGGCACCAACGTCAACGTCGTGTTCACGCGCTCGCCCGACACCGGATCATTGGCCCCCTCGAAGAAGTGATCGAGGATGAGGATGTTCGGACAACCTTCGTACTCGGGCAGGCGACACGTGCCGCCGGGGCAATCTCCGTCGTCGCTGCACGTCGCGGCGGCCCGGCTACCGGCAACGCACTGACCGGCGCCGCCGATCACAAGCGTATTGTCGCCGTCGTTGCGCCCCGCCAGCGCGCGAATGCCGATCGCGTTGTACCCCTGAACGTCGAGGTCGTCGAAGTTGGAGCGAACGATCTCCACCTCACCCTTCAACGCATTGCGTTCGACCGGCACCTCGTTGCGGTCGACCGCGATGCAGCGCAGGTTGCCGATGAACGGGTTCTCGGGGACCGGCGGCACGCGACTGTCGCGATTCGTCTGACCGCCGAGGCCCACGCGCGAGTCGCCGAGCGGAAAGCACGGCACCGGGTTGTCCGGGTCGACGATCTGGTCGCACGAGCTCGCTCCCTGTGATGCGAGCCACGCAACCGGCTGACGCGCCGTGATGTTGACGATGAAGTCCGTCTCCTGCCATCCGGGAATGCAGAAGTCGTCGGGCGCGCACTCGTTCACGGCGTCGGGATTGTAGGGGTCGCAGATCACGCCCGGTGCGCCACGACAATGGCCGTTGGCATTGACGTAGAAACACTTGAGCGTCAGCGGCTGGTCCGACGTGTTGCTGATGCGGATCAGAGTGTCGACGCGCCCACGAGGAGTCTTCGGTGGATCCTGCGTGTCGACGATGATGCGCGGGAATACCAGAATCGCCCCCGACCGGTCGGAGGATACATCGGCGGCGGCCGGCGCCGCGGCGACCATGGCGGCGACCACCAGCGCGCACGACAGCGTCCAACGAGCGGCGTTCATCACTAGCGCCCCTCCGGGATGCGAATCACGTCACCACGCGCCCGCTCGCCATCGCCCACGAGATTGAACGCGGCACGCCGCACGAGGTCGATGCCTTCGTCACTGGTCTCCTGCGTGTGGTAGACCTCGGCCACCGCCAGGAAACCGCTCTGGTCGGGGGCGGTGCGCATGAACGTCTGCACGAAGCGCGTGCCGAGCACCTCTTCGGAGAAAATGTTGGTCGAGATGTCACTCAGGCGATCGTTGCTCCAGCAGTCGACCGTCGCACTCGTCGAGAACAGCTCTTCGAACTCGTTCACCACCAGGAACTGCACGGTGTACTGCGGTCGCTCGAGTCGCTCGAGATCCTGCGTGCAGGGTACCGTCGTAAGCTCCGTCGACACCATCGCCGGGTTGATCGACGAGTCGTTCGCGTCCAGCGACTGGACGCTCGGCTTACCGGCGACCTCGGCGTAGTGACCAAGCACGACCTGCTCGGGGCAGCCGGAGTACTCGGCGCCACCCGGGCAGTCCTCGGTGACGCCGCCGCCGATGCACAGCGTGAAGTCGCTGTTGTTCGAGTTGAGGTCGCTGTTGAGCCCGACGAGGCCGATCGCATTGTATTTGCTCGCGTCGGCCGGGATTCCGTTGGCCACGTCTTCCCTGGTGACGAGCGTCGCCACGCCCTTGAGGTGGTTGCCGTTGATCGGCGCTCCGGAGGAGTCGACCTCGACACAGCGCAACTCGCCGACGAACGGATCGGGAGTCAGCGGCACGCGGCCGGGGTCGAATCCGGCGT
>CALJUJ010000199.1 GCA_937975525.1 uncultured bacterium | reverse complement strand
CCTTCGACGCCGACCCACTGCGCCCCGTTCCAGCGCCAAACGCGCCCCTCCGGATCGATGCCCCAAACCGCATGCGCCGTCCCGACCGCGATCTGGCTGAGGCGCCCTGGCATCTCGATCCACTCGTCGTGCACGCGCCGAAAGACGCGATGGCTGGGATCGACTCCCCACACCGCTCCGTCGGAGCCGACCGACACCATGGCGAGCTTCCCCTCCACGAGCTGCCAGCGGCCCTCGTGCCAGCGGTAGACGCGGCTCTGCGCGTCGACGCCCCAGGCGACAGCGGCTTCGGCAGCGGCTCCCGCCGCCACCACGATCCCGAGAACCACGGCGACGAGCTGCGACACCACGGCCGCAGCCGTAAGGTGCTCGTGACCGTGCGACCGCATGCGTCACGTTGTTCACACTCTGTAAGCACGTTCAAGACCGAGAGGTGTGCCACGCCGTTCCCACTCCGGGAACATGGCCCATCGTGGCACGCACGCCGCTCACCATCGAGCCCCGTCGTCGTCCGCGCTCAACTGCCGTCGCGGTACGACTGCGGCAGATCGGCGGCCTCTCGGAAGGGCATCACGATCCATAGCACGACGTAGACGATCACCCCCCAGCCGGCGCCGAGCAGCGTCAGGATGACGAAGGCAAGGCGCAGGGCGGTGACCGACACGCCGAACTGCTCTGCCAGACCGCCGCAAACCCCGGCGATCATCTTGTCACGGCGCGACCGGGCCCAGGGCATGGACCACGCTCCGCCCTCGACGAAGCTTCCACAGAAGCGGCACTTGATCGCTTCGTCACGAATCTCTTCGGCACAATACGGACATGATTTCATCTCGTCTCCCATGCGACCCCCCATGCCCGAGGCGGCTCCCGCCGCGCGAGCAGGACCGGAATCGCCGCGTAGGTGGCACCGATGATCAGCAACAACGCAGCGAGGTAGCTGGCCGATGCCAGGGTCGCGGCGGCAACCGGCAGGTAGGCGGCAACGGCGTGATGGATCCACTGAACGGCATACGCCGCCCATGCCAGCACGAACGGCAGGGGAATCGCCGCCACCGCGAGCACGGCGGTGCAGCGACGCCACCACAGCCGATCACGACGCAGCGCGAGCTCCGAGGCTAGCGTGCTCCGAACCGCCGCGCGCAAACGGGCGACATCGACGTCCGGTGCCACGGCGAGTCGACGAATCACTTCGTCACCAACCGCGCCGAGACCGTCGCATTCGACGCACTCGCCGCGGTGCGCGTCGAGCAGATCGGAAATGGGCGATTCAGTCCGTGGCTCCATCATCGGTCCCCTCAGCTTCATCGGCGATCAGGCCGCTCAAACTGACGATGGCATGGTGCAGTCGGCTCTTCACCGTTCCCTGCGGACATCCGAGTATCTCGGCGGCCTCCGCCACGCTCACGTCGCGGAGGTACCGCAACACAACCACCTCGCGCTGTTCGTCCGGCAAACAGGCGAGCAGGCGTTCGGCGTCGAGCGCCGCATCGGCTCGCGCAATCGGCGTGACGGCGATCTCGGCCACGCCGTCCGCCGCCTGCGGCGACCGTGCCTGCCGCCGCCCCCAATCTCGACAAACGTTGACTGCAATTTGGTAGAGCCATGTGCGAAATCGCTTGTCGCTTTCGAATCGAGCAGCATGCCGCACCACGCGTAGCCAGGTTTCCTGGTTCAAGTCTTCGACGTCGCGGCCGCCGGTACGCCGATGCAGGAAGTGGGCGAGAGGCCGCTCGTGGCGGGCCAGAAGCGCGTCGAGGGCTTGCATGTCGCCGCGTGCGACGCGTTCGACCAATTGCTCGTCGGCCACCATCCTGGAGCGGCGCCATCACGGCCCGATTCACTCCCACGAATCGGATGGATCACGCCTCGGGCCGCCCGCCGGCCCCGCTGCGCCGCGCAACAAGGCCAGGGCCTTTTCGAGCATCGTCTCTGCGTGAGACGTTTCGCCGGGCGCCGGTGGGATCAGCAGCCACAGTCCGACGTAGGCAAACAAACCGATGTGCACGAACAGGGTGAAAACCACGAAGGTGAGTCGCACCAATCCCACCGGTAGCTGCAGAGCATGAGCGAGCGCGGCGCATACGCCGGCCAGGCGGGCATCCGGGTGACTGCGGTACCACTCGACGCCCTCGACGCCAGCGAGTCGGCTTCGACAGAAGCGGCAGAAGACGGCCTCGGCACGGATCTCCTCGGCGCAATAGGGGCACGTTTGGGTTTGGCTCATCGCTACATACTCCTTCATCGTTTGCCGGTAGTACGTCGAGCGTCGCGAATCGGTTCAATCCGACCACGATTTCTTTCTCCCGGAGCCTCGACCACCGCCCGCGGTCACGCCACGGCTCGATGTGGCACCGCCGTGGAGCCCGGGGGGTAACTACCACGCGTGCACGAGAACCAGCACCGTCATCGCGATGGCAATGAACGACT
>CALJUJ010000198.1 GCA_937975525.1 uncultured bacterium | reverse complement strand
GGTCGTGTCGCCCCCGCTCCAGTTGTCGCCGTCGCTGAACTGGAAGCAGTAGATGTTCCACTGCTCGGGCGGGTAGTCGTCGTCGATGATCTTGTCCACGAGCCGGTAGGCGCTGGAGATCTTGGTGCCGCCGGACTCCTTCAGGGGCGCCAGGCCACGACCCATTGGATGGCCCACGACCAGCTCGCGGCGCTTGGCGCACGTCCGACCGAACAGCGCGTCGTCGCCGACGGAAAGTACGTCACCGCGGCCGGCGTATCCGCCGGCATCGACATGGCCCTATCTCTGCTCGGACAACTCGTCGGCGACGAGGTCGCGCAAGCCGTGCAGCTGGCGATCGAGTACGACCCGCAACCTCCCTATGATGCCGGCTCGCCGCGCAAGGCGCCGGCCGCCGCCGTCGACCTGGTGCAGGCTGCGGCCGCGGGCATGTTCGACGAAGCAGGCGCAGACGAGTCGCGCCCATGAGCTCACGGCGCCGACTGGGCCTGTTGCTGTTTCCCGGGTTCGAGCTTCTCGACGTCTTCGGCCCCGCCGAGATGTTCGGCCAGCTACGCGACGACCTCGAGCTCGTCACGGTCGCCGCCACCGCCGGCCCCGTGGCGAGCGCACAAGGACCGGCCGCGGTCGCCGACCACGGCTACGCAGCCTGCCCCGAGCTCGAGTGGATTCTGGTGCCGGGCGGCATCGGCACGCGACGCAGCGTCGACGACCCCGAGCTCGTCGCCTGGCTGCGTCGGCGCGCGGCTGCCGCAGCCGTAACCATGACCGTCTGCACCGGCACCGCGCTGCTCGCGCGCACCGGACTGCTCGACGGGCACAGAGCGACCACCAACAAGCGCGCATTCGATTGGGTCGTGCAGCAAGGGCCGAACGTCGAGTGGATCCGTCGCGCCCGGTGGGTCGAGGACGGTACCTTCGCGACGTCGTCAGGCGTCACCGCCGGCATCGACATGGCCCTGGCGATCATCGAGCGCGAGTTCGGCGCCGAAGTCGCCCGCCAGATCGAGCTCGGAACCGAATACGAGCGCCACCGCGATCCCAACTGGGACCCGTTCGCGGACGTCCACGCCTGACGCCGGCCGCTCACCGCCCGCCGTCATAGGGTCTCGGGGTCCATCATCGGCGTCCAGTTGCCGAGGTACAGCGCGCCGTCGGCGACCAGCGTCGCACCGTTGATGTAGGCGGCGGCCGGCGAGCAGAGAAAGAGGAGGATCGCCGCGATCTCGTCCGCTTCCGCAAGCCGGTGCGCGGGCACGTCGCGCACTGCGACGGCCTCGTAGTTCGCGACTTCGGCGCGGGCGAACTCCTCTTCGTGGAGGCCCGCAGTCGACACCGACCCGGGCGCCAGGGCGTTGATCGTGACACCCCGTCTCGCCCAATAGTACGCGAGGGATTTCGTCAGGTTGACGACGCCGGCGCGCGCCGCACCCGAGTGCGCGAAGGCAGGCCCGCCGCGCTCGAACGAGTAGATGTGGACCACGTTGACGATCGCGCCGGAGCCGCGCTCCGCCATCGCCCCACCGAAGCGACTGCACATGTTCCACGTGCCATTCAGGTTCAGGTCGACCACGGCACGCCAGCCGTTGTCGGAGATCGCGCTTGGACGCGCCGGAAACTGGCCCCCGGCGTTGTTGACGAGGCAGTCCGGCACACCGAACCGATCGCGCGTCGCCGCGAGGAGCGCCTCGACCTGATCGACCTTACGGATGTCGGTCGGCAGCGCCAGGCACTCGACACCGAGCGCCTCGATCTCCGCCCGCGTCGGCTCGAGATTGTCGGGGCGACGCCCGGCGATGACGAGGTTGGCGCCGTAGCGCGCGAAGGCGAGCGCCGCCTGCTTGCCGATCCCACGGCCGCCGCCGGTGACCACCACGGTCTTGCCCGCGAACAATCCGGGCGCGAACGTTCCGAGCGCTTCCTGTCCGAAGTCCATGCGCGACGACTGACACGGGCGGGGCTGCCGATGCAATCGGACGAGTGCTCGCGATTCAGGGCAGCGAATCGAGCAGCGCCGCGTCGGGGAGCTCGGTGGCGAACCCAGCATGCTCGAGCGCATCGACGATCGACCGCAGGTGTTCGCGCCCGAGCGTCTCGATGACGAACTCGCACTGGACCTGCTTGATCGAAAGAACCGAAAAGGCGCGCTGGTGCTGGACCTCGATGACGTTGGCGCTGGCGTCGGCGATGATCGCCGAGGCGCGCGCAAGAGATCCGGGTCGATCGGGCATCCCCAGGCGCAAGCGTACCAGCCGTCCCCGCCGCACGAGCCCGCGCTGGATGATCGACGACAACACCATCAAGTCGATGTTGCCACCGGAGACGACGAGGCCGACCTTGCGGCCGGCGAACCGCGAGCGCTCCTGCAGCAAGGCGGCCAGCCCGACGGCTCCGGCCCCCTCGACGACGGTCTTCTCGACGTCCAGCAGCAGCAGTACCGCCGCTTCGATCGCATCTTCGTCGACGAGGACGATGTCGTCGACGCTCTCCCGCACCAATGGAAGAGTGCGACTCCCAGGCTCCTTGACCGCGATGCCTTCCGCGATCGTCGCGTCGCCGCACTCGCTCGGATCACCGGCGCGCGCCTGTCGCATCGCCGGGAAGCGCTTCGCCTCGACGCCGATGATGCGAACGCGAGGCTGGATCGCCTTGGCCGCAACCGCCATCCCAGCGACCAGGCCGCCTCCTCCTACGGGAACGATGATCGCGTCGAGATCGGGATGGTCCGCGAGCATCTCGAGGGCGATCGTTCCCTGCCCGGCGATCACCCTGGGATCGTCGTAGGGATGGATCAGGACCAGGTCGCGCTCCGCCATCAGCGCTTCGGCGTGCGGACGGGCCTCGTCGAGCCGGTCCCCGTGCAGGACGACCTCGGCGCCGAACCCCCGCGTGCGCTGCACCTTCACCGTCGGCGTGAAGCGCGGCATGACGATCGTCGCCGGAATTCCCAACCGCTGCGCATGATGGGCGACGGACTGCGCGTGGTTGCCCGCCGACAACGCAATCACCCCTCGAGATCGCTCGCTCGCATCGAGGGAGCTGAGCTTCACGAGGGCGCCGCGATCCTTGAACGAGCCGGTGAACTGGAGGTTCTCCAGCTTCAGAATCACGTCGGCCCCGGTGATCTTGGACAGCGTCCGCGACGCCGCCGACGGCGTGCGAACGATCTGACCCTCGAGGAGTCGGGCCGCCGCGCGTACCGCCTCGACATCTACGGCGGGTGCTGCGCCGGCTCCGCTCGCGTGCGCTCCCGGCCGGGTCATCGTCGGCGCCCCCGGCAACGGAGATCTCGGATCGTGGTCATCCCTTGCGGCCGTAGCCGCGAACCGCCAAGAATGCCAGACGATGAGCACGTTCTTGGTTTTGACGATCATCGGCGAGGATCGGCCGGGCCTGGTCGAGTCCCTCTCCGATACGGTGGCGGCGCACGGCGGCAACTGGCTCGAGAGCCGCATGGCGCACCTCGCCGGCCGCTTCGCGGGTATCCTGCGCGTCTCGGTCGAAGAAGGCCGCGCCGAGGATCTGCGCCGCGACCTCGCGGCACTTCAGAGCCGCGGACTCTCGGTGGTGGTCGAGCGCGGCGCCGCGAAGCCGCCGGCTCCTGCAGCGCGGCTGCGCCTCGAGATACTTGGGGCCGATCACCCTGGAATCATTCGCGACATCGCCCGCGCGCTGGCCGAGCGCGGTATCAACGTCGAGGAGCTCGAGACCGAGTCCGTCAGCGCGCCGATGTCCGGAGAGATGATGTTCCGCGCCAGCGCCGAGCTTCAGGCGGCGAGCGACTTCGCCGTCGAGGAGCTCCGCGCCAAGCTCGAGGAGCTCGCCAACGATCTGGTCATCGACGTCACTCTGGACGCGGTGTACCAGGTCCGCCGCTGAGCGCCGGCGTGGCCAGCCCGTCTGCGTAGCACGCCGCCGCACCCGGACTCGTCGCCAGGCACTCCTCCTTCGCAGCGACCGCCGCGGCGAGGCCCTGCTCGTCTCGTACCAGCGCGCAGGTGCGACGCAGGAACGGCCACATCGGCTTGCGCACGACATGTCGCGCATTGCGGTCCGAGGCACCGAGCTCGCGGTCATCGAGACCGAGCAGGTGATAGAGCTCGTTGCGAATCGTTTGCGACAGCGCTCGATCGGAATCGAGGGCGACGATGGCCAACGGACCTCCCGTTCGCAGCGTCGCGCCCCAGCGCGACTCGTAGCGCGTTTCCGCGGCGACGAACGCCTCCAGCCGTTCGACGAACAGCAGCACGGGTCGCCGGCCTCCGAGCGCCGACTCGATGCGCGCGAGCGCGGTGTCGCCGTCACCGAAGAGCCGCAGCCGCGACGGCGACGGCAAGCTCGGTCCCTGGCGCCAGCGCGGACAGATGCCGAAGCGCTCGAAGTGTCGGGTGGCATGTCGAAGCGCGGTCTCGATGCGGGCGCGCGTGCGCCGCGAGGCGCCGCCGCGGGGGCTCTCGAAGTAGGCACCTGCGTACGCGTGCCAGCTGAGGTCGAGGCGACAGCAATCGCCCGCACTCGCGGTCGGGCCGATGGCCAGCAGGGCGACGACGGCCGCCACCACGGCCAGCGGCCGCCGCGACCGCCTGCGGAGCCTACAGCCGGTAGGCGTTCTCGCGGTACTGCAGAACCATGCGCCGGGCGTTGAAGAAGGATCCATTGAGCGAGATGCACGACCGCATCACCTGACCGTAGCCCGCGGGCTTGCCGTAGAACAGCGGCAGGATGACGCGCTCGAGCTTGTCGTAGAGCTCGGCGCTCTCGCGGCCGACGTCGCCGTCGCCGTCCTCCCACGAGTCGCCGATCGACCAACCGGTCACGCCCTCGACGTGCCCCTCGATCCACCAGCCGTCGAGCACGCTCAGGCTCGGCACCCCATTGATCGCCGCCTTCATGCCGCTCGTTCCCGACGCTTCCTGCGGCTTCTGGGGGGTGTTCAACCAGATGTCGACGCCGCCGATGAGAAAGCTGGCGATCTCCATGTCGTAGTTCTCGAGGTAGACGACCTGGACGGCGTCGCGCAGATGCTCGGCCGCCTCGAACACGCGCCGAATCATCGCCTTGCCCTCGGCATCGCGCGGGTGCGCCTTGCCCGCGTAAACCAGCTGGATCGGCCCGACGGAACGCGCCATGGACCGCAAGCGGTCGAGGTCCTGAAAAATCAGATCCGCACGCTTGTACGTGGCCGCTCGGCGCGCGTAGCCGATGGTCATCACGCGGGCATCGAGCTTGCGGCCGGTGCGCGCATGGACGGCATCGAGCAACGTGGCCTTACAGGCTTCGTGGGCGCTGCGGACGCGCTCGATCGGGATGCTGACGGCGTAGCGCAAGTTCTGCACGTCGGCACGCCACCGGGGGATGAACTCGTCGAACAGCTGCTGGAACGGACGCGACGTCCAGGTCGGAACATGCACGCCATTGGTGATCGACGCGATCGGGTACTTGGGAAACATCCCCCGAGAAACCTGCCCGTGACGCATGGCGACGCCGTTGACGTAGCGTGAGAACGACAGTGCCAGGTACGTCATGTTCAGCGTGTGGTCGACGCAGCAGTCGAGAGATAGAAGCCCGTCGACACGCTCGTTGCCGAGGATCTCGCGTGCGAGCTCCAGCGGAAACTGATCGTGACCCGCGGGCACCGGCGTATGCGTGGTGAACACACAGCGCTCGCGCACCGCCTCGTGATCGGCCGAGCCGACGGCCCCGAGGCCGCGGCCGCCGACCTGCTCTTCGAGAAGAGCGACGGTGAGCAGAGCCGAATGGCCCTCGTTCATGTGGAAGGCACGCAAGTTGACGTAGCCGAGCGCCCGCAGCAGGGTCACGCCGCCGATACCGAGGATGACCTCCTGCGCGAGTCGGTAACGCGTATCGCCGCCGTACAGGCAGTCGGTCAGCGCGCGGCCGTACGGCGAGTTCTCCGGAAGGTCGGTATCGAGGAAGTACACGGGGACTTCGCCGCCGTGGTAGCCCTTGACGATGTATCGCCAACAGCGAACGGCGACCTCCTCTCCGTCGACCTGCACCCGGACTCGCTCCGGCAACTCCTCGAAGTGCGCGCTCGGCAGCCACTCCGCGGCGCTCTCGAGTTGCTCCCCCGACGCCTGCAACCGCTGCGTGAAGTAGCCCTTCCGGTGAATCAGAGTGACCGCCGCCATGGGCAGGCCGAGATCCGCGGCCGCCTTGATGGTGTCACCCGCGAGCACGCCGAGGCCGCCGCTATACGTCGGAATCGAGGCGTCGAGACCGATCTCCATCGAGAAGTAGGCGACCGCCGTGTGGGCTGCTGTTGCTTCCATCCGCTCTTCGTTCCTTCCTCTTCCCCACCGACGCGGCGCGGGCTCGACCGCCCTCCGTGCCGGAACGGAGAGAATCCATCATTTTGGCGAACATGCAACTTCGCCCAGCCGCCGAATCGCCTCAGCGCACGTGCATCGTATCTCCCAGGGCCGGGATCGTCACCTCGCAACCGAAGCGCTCCTCGATCCGCTGGCGCAGCGCATCGGCAGCCGCCGGCTCGCCGTGCACCAGGACGACCTCTTCCGGCTCGCGACCGCTGCCCGCGAGCCACTGCAGCAGACCGTCGCGATCCGCGTGGGCGGAAAAGGCATGCAGCTGCTGCACTTCGGCGCGAATCGGGACGTAGCGGCCATGGACCTTGATCTCGTCGACGCCGCGCGCGAGGGCCTCGCCACGTGTCCCCGCCGCCTGAAAGCCGGGCAACAGGATCGCATTCTTCGGATCCGGCCCGAACTCCTTCAAGTGGTGCAGAATCCGCCCGCCCGTCAGCATGCCACTCGCCGAGATGATGATCATCGGCCCCCGCTGGCGGTTGAGCTCCTTGGACTCCTCGACGGAGCCGACGAACGTGGCGTCGGCGCAGACCGCTGCGGACTGCTCGGCGTCGAGCTTGTGCTCGGCGTGGTGGTGGCGAAACAGGCGGGTCACGTCGGTGGCCATCGGGCTGTTCACGTAGACGGGCACGCGTTCGACGGCACCCTGCTCGAACAGGCGATGGATGCAGTACAGCATCATCTGCGCCCGTCCGACCGCAAACGAGGGCACGAGCAAGACGCCGCCGCGCTCGACCACGCGGGCGACCAGGGGCCGAATCATCTCGATCGGATCGCCTTCGGGATGGCGGCGGTCGCCGTAGGTGGACTCCATGATGACCACGTCGGCCGGGGGCGGCGCCTCCGGAGGGTGCATCAGCAAGTCGTCGGCACGACCGAGGTCGCCGGAGAACACCACCGTACGCCCGCGCGACTCGACGACCACCGTCGACGCCCCGAGGATGTGCCCGGCGCGACCGAGGCGGACCGTCAGGTCGCCGATCTCGATCGCCGCCCCGCGGTCGATCGCCTGTACGCGCCCCGCCGCGTGCTCCGCATCCGCTTCGGTGTACAAAGGCAACGCCGGATGATGCTTGGAGAACTTCTTCTTGTTCGCGTAGCGCGCGTCTTCTTCCTGCAGGTGGCCGCTGTCCGGCAGGAGAATCCGGACGAGGTCGCGGGTCGGGGCGGTGGCGTAGATCGGACCGCGAAAGCCGTCGCGGACGACGACCGGGAGATAGCCGCTGTGGTCGATGTGCGCGTGGGTCAGGACGATGGCGTCGAGATCGCTCGGCTGCAGGGGCAAGGGCTGGCGATTGCGGAGACGCAGAGCCTTGAGCCCCTGGAACAGCCCGCAGTCGACGAGCAGCCGGGCTCGCCGGGTCTCGACGAGGAACTTCGAGCCGGTGACCGTGCCAGCGCCGCCGAGGAAATGAATCTTCATGCCTCCTGCCCTCCCTCGAGTCGATCGATCGGTGCGGGGATCCGCTTCCAATCCTGGATCTGCTCCCAGATCTCCTCGGCGGATTCCGCGTAACGGAACAGTTGCAGATCCCTCGGGTCGATGACCCCCTCGGCGGCGAGGAACTCGGCGTCGAAGGCGCGCCGCCAGAAGGACTCGCCGACGAGGACGATCGGAATCGGCGGCATCTTGCCCGTCTGCACCAGGCACAGCGCGTCGAACAGCTCGTCGAGAGTCCCGTAGCCCCCGGGAAACGCGACGAGCGCCTTGGCGCGCTTCATGAAGTGCAGCTTGCGGATCGCGAAGTAGCGGAACTGGAAGCAGAGCTCGGCGGTGATGTACGGGTTCGGGTCCTGCTCCATCGGTAGCTCGATGTTGAGGCCGACGCTCTTGCGCCCGGCATCGAACGCCCCGCGATTGCCGGCCTCCATGATCCCCGGGCCGCCACCGGTCATCACGTAGAGGTCGCAGGGGTCGTCCGCCATGCAGCGCTCGCTCACCAGCCGGGCGAAGGCACGTGCGACGTCGTAGTACGGGGCGTTGGCGAGGACCCGGCGAGCGACGGCGAGATCCCGGAGCGCCGCGGCGTCGCCCGGCCGCTCGGCGACCGTCGCCTCCAACGCCGCCACTCGCATCGCTGCTTGGTCCGCCTCCAAGATCCGTGTGCCGCCGAACAAGACGATCACGGACTCGACGGCATGTTCCTCGAGGATCAGCTCCGGCTTGAGGTAGTCGAGCTGTAGCCGCGCGTGGCGGAGCTCGTCGCGCTCGAGAAAGGCGGGGTCGCGATCGGCGCGCCGATACGCCTCGCTCGCACGCAGGTCGGCGATGCGGGAACGCAGCGTCTGCTCGCCGTCGTCGTTCGATTCGTCAACCATTTCGGTCCTCCCACCAGGCCCGTCGGAAGCCGGCCTCCGCGTGGGCAATCACATCGGCGCAACGAACACAACGTCGGTCGTACCTCAGCCGGATTCTCGTCGGGTAAGCGGGGGACCGTCCCCGTGGCTGCGCAGCGGCCCGGAGGGTGCTTGCGCACCATGGGGACTGTCCCCTTGGGCTACGACGGCAGGGGTGGTTCCCGTCGCCGGGCCGGATGTGCCATCATCGACGTTCGACCTACCGACTCCCAGGAGGCATGTGATGGCAAGCGACATCGACACGAAGAAGATCACCTACTCCGCCGACGGCACCGAGCTGCAGGGGTTTCTCGCCGCGCCCGCGGGCGCCGTCGGCACGGCCTTCACCTATCAGGGACGGC
>CALJUJ010000197.1 GCA_937975525.1 uncultured bacterium | reverse complement strand
CGGCACCTGCGATCGAACAACTCCTGGATGCACAACCTGCCGCGTCTTGCCGGCGGCCGGGCACGCTGCACGTTGCTGGTGCATCCCGACGATGCCCGGCGGTTGGGGTTGCACGACGGCGGTGCTGCGGTCGTTCGTTCGCGCGTAGGCGCCGTCGAAGCGCAGGTCGAGGTCAGCGACGAGATCATGCCCGGAGTCGTCAGCCTGCCGCACGGCTGGGGCCACGGCCGCGAGGGCACCCGCATGGGCCTGGCTGCGCGGGAGCCGGGCGTCAACAGCAATGCCCTGGCCGACGAGCTCGATCTCGACCCGTTGTCCGGCAACGGCGTTCTCAACGGCATCCCCGTGGAGGTGTTCGCGGCGTGAGCGTGTCACCTTCCCTTGTGTTGTGAGCGCCACTCGGTACACTCGCCCGAGAAGGGTCGGATCCTGGCGCCGAGCGTCGGATCCGAGAACGTGATGCTGGATCTCCAAGAACTACAACCGATGACGCGCGACGCGCAGGCTACGGCGCTCGCCGAAGTGAACCGGGGCCTCGACTCGATGTCCGCCGAGGAGCGGGTCGCCTGGTCGTTCGAGAACCTGCAGGGCGAGTTCATCGTCTCGTCGAGCTTCGGAATCCAAGCGGCGCTGATGCTGCATCTCGTGACCCAGGTGCGGCCGAACGTGCCCATCGTCCTGACCGACACCGGCTATCTCTTTCCCGAGACCTACCAGTTCATCGACCAGCTCACCGATCGGCTCAAGCTCGATCTCAGGGTGTTTCGGGCCGAGATGAGCCCGGCCTGGCAGGAGGCCCGCTACGGCAAGCTTTGGGAACAAGGCGTCAACGGCCTCGAGCGGTACAACCAGATCAACAAAGTCGAGCCGATGGCTCGCGCGATGCGCGAGCTCAAGGTCGGATCTTGGTTTTCCGGGCTTCGCCGTGAGCAGTCGGATTCGCGCTCGACGCTACCGGTGCTCGCGGTGCAGCGCGGCGTCTTCAAGGTCTTGCCGGTGGTGGATTGGAGCAACAAGGACGTCCACTACTATCTCGAGCGCCACGGCCTCCCGTACCACCCGCTTTGGGAGCAGGGGTACGTCTCGGTCGGCGATGTGCACACGACGTCGAAATGGGAGCCCGGCATGACCGAGGAGCAAACCCGCTTCTTCGGACTGAAGCGCGAGTGTGGCCTCCACGAGGACCCGGGCGAATCCGACGGCAGCGGCATCTGAGGCCGACCTTCGGGCGGCGATTCACACGCCCGCTGGGCTGCTCAGCTCACTGGTAGTTGCGACTGTAGTCGGGCAACCGCCTCCGGGCGTCCGCGTACGACGAGCCGGCTTCCCGCCTCGTGGTGCTACTCGGCCAGCACGCGGCATGATTCGTGGGCTGCGTGTACGAGGCGCTGCATTGCGTACGGCACGAAGATCTCCTGATCGATCATCTCGCGTTCGAAGAACGAAAGAATTCGCTCGCGAAGTCGCGCGACGTCGGCTGGCGTCTTCGCGGAAAGGATCTCGGCGTCCGGGAACTCGCGGCGACGCGACTCGCGCTCGGCGTGATCGAGCCGATCTGCCTTGTTGAGGACCAGGAGTCGCGGCGCCTCGAGGGCCTCGAGCTCGCCGAGAACGTCGAGCGTGACGATCATTTGTTCCCGGAAGGCGGCGTCGGCACCATCGACGACGTGCAGCAGGAGATCGGCATCGCGCGCCTCGGCGAGCGTGGACCGAAAGGAGGCGACCAGATCGTGGGGTAGCTTCTTGATGAAGCCGACCGTGTCGCTCACCAGAATGCGCGGTTTCGACTCCGGATGGAGCGCCCGAACCGTCGTGTCGAGGGTGGCGAAGAGTTGATCGACGACGAGGAGGTCGCTGCCCGTGAGGGCTCGCATCAGCGAAGACTTCCCGGCGTTGGTGTAGCCGACGATCGCGACCGTCGGGTGGCCCGATCTCCGGCCGCGTCGATGCTCGGCGTCCTTCTCGATCGCCGCCAGCTCCTGGCGAAGCTCGGCGATGCGGTCGCGGACGCGACGGCGGTCGAGCTCGTGTTTCGTCTCACCGGCGCCCTTGCCGCCAATGCCTCCCCCTTGGCGATCGCGACCGCCGCCGGTCTCCCGCAGGCGCGGTGTGACGTAGGCGAGGCGCGCGATCTCGACCTGGAGCGACGCCTCACGTGTGCGGGCATGGCGCTGGAAGATCGCCAGAATCACCGCCGTTCGATCGAGAACCTCCGCGCCCGTGGCGCGCTCCAGATTGCGAGCCTGCGAAGGGCTGATTTCGTGATCGACGAGAACGACGCTCGCCCGCTGCTCGGGCGGCAACGGATCGATTCCCGGGGGTGCGTCGTTCTCGGGTTCATTCGGCGTCCGCTGCCGGTGGGCCGGAACTCCCGATGGGACGATGCCCGTGCCGCCGGTCCATCGCGCGAGCTCGAGTAGCTTGCCTTCACCGAGCACGGCGGCCGGTGCCAGAGGAGATAGGGGGTGGCTGAGCGCGCGGGCGGCGGCGAAGGGGAGGGGCGTCGCCAGTAGACGTAACTCGGCGAGCGACGAGTCGTGATGGTCGTCGCCGACGTCGGGGAGTTGCACGCCGACGAGGACGGCGCGTGGTTTCTCCGCTCGGACGCTGGGCATGGACGGAGCATGGCGCGTGCCGAGCACCAGCGCAATGCTGTCCCTTCGCACGATCGTTGCCGCACGAAGCCACGGCCGATTGCACTTCGCTGCGTGAGCGGCGACGCTAGAAGCGAGCCGGGAGGCAGGCGCCGAACGGCCCGGAGGAGGGATCCATGAACGTGTCCGATGACACCGGCGCCAGGTTCGACCTGAGCGGCAAGGTCGCGGTCATCACCGGGGGAAGTCGCGGCCTCGGCTTCGAGATGGCGCGCGGGTTCGCGGCGGCCGGGGCTCGGCTGGTGATCGCCAGCCGCAAGGCGGAGAACTGCGACCGCGCGGCGGCAGCCATCGAAGCGGATACTGGCCAGCCCTGCGCCGCGCTCGGCGCGCACGTCGGCCGCTGGGAGGATTGCGACCGCCTCGTGGCGTTCGCCTACGAGCGCTTCGGGCGCGTCGACGTTCTCGTCAACAATGCGGGGATGTCGCCGACGTACGAGTCGCTCGAGGGGGTGAGCGAGGACCTCTACGACAAGGTCTTGGCGGTCAACCTGCGTGGCCCGTTTCGGCTGTCGTCGCTGATCGGCAGCCGGATGGCGGCCGGCGATGGCGGCTCGATCATCAACGTCAGCAGTTTTTTGGCGGTGCAGCCGACGCCCACCGAGATTCCCTACGGCCTGGCCAAGGCGGGGCTCAACGCGCTGACCGTCGGCATGGCGCGGGCGTACGCTCCCAAGGTCCGGGTCAACTGCATCATGGCGGGACCGTTTCTCACCGACATCAGCAAGGCCTGGGACATGGAGTGGTTCACGCAACTGGCGCGCCGATCGATTCCGCTGGGCCGTGGCGGCGAGCCCCACGAGATCGTCGGCGCCGCGCTGTACTTCGCGAGCGACGCATCGACCTATACGACGGGCTCGGTTCTCAAGATCGACGGCGGCTTCGCATTCGCCCCCGCCTAAGTCGTGGCGGCACGGGTAGATCGTCGCCGGTCGATTCGATAGGCACGAGGCGATCACCTCTTGTGCTCATCGGTTAGCTCTGCTAATCACGCCGATGAAAGTAGGGTTCCGGCCGGAAACGGCCGGATGTAGTGTGATCCGACGTTGTTTCTATTCCTGGAGTTTTGGCCGAGAGCGGTCGGCTCCGCCCTTCCCTGAGAATCTTCCCCCGATTCGTGACCCACACGTGTCTCGACCGATCGAACCGTTGCCAGCGGCGACGGCCGGTCGACTGCGAAGTGCGCGTGGCAAGTGCGTCGGCAAGGTGACTGGGGCAGCGCGTCAGCCTCTCCGAGTAGGTACGTTTCAGGCCAGGAACCGCGTCCGTAGAAAAGTAGGAGAGACATGGGCTCGAGAATTTTCGTAGGCGGCCTTCCGTACGCCGTCACAGAGAACGAACTGCGCGACCTCTTCGTCACGCACGGTACGGTGGAATCGGCAAACGTCGTGACCGACAAGTTCACGGGGCAGTCCCGTGGCTTCGGTTTCGTCGAAATGGCGAGTGAGGACGAGGCGAACTCGGCTATCGAGGCGCTGGATGGTTCGGAGCTCGGCGGGCGCAAGCTGACGGTCAACATGGCACGACCGCGGGAGGACCGTTTCGGCGGCGGCCGGCGCGGCGGTCGGCCGCGCGGTGGCGGTGGTGGTCGCGGTGGCGATCGCGGCCGCG
>CALJUJ010000196.1 GCA_937975525.1 uncultured bacterium | reverse complement strand
CCGTCCCGCAGGCGCGCATAGGCGGCGACGATGGTCGGCACACGAGCGACGATCGCCTCCGCCTGCACGCGCGGCGGCGCCGCGCCGTCGGCGAGTTCGTCGGCGACGAGGCTGAGGCTACCGACGGCCATACGCAACGCATCCATCGCGGCGACGCGCGCGGCGGCGGCGGCACGGAGGAGGTCGAGGGTGGCGCTGGGTAGCGCCCGCCGCGAGGCCAGCGACCGGGTCAAGTCGGCGCGCTCGGTCGCGCTCGGGCGACGACCGTTCCACAGCAAGTAGAGGACTTCCTCGTAGGCGGCGCTCGGGGCGACGGCTTCGACGGGGAAGCCGCCGATGACGAGTGAGCCGGCCTCGCCATCCACTTCGCTCAGGCGGGTCTCGGCGACGACGACGCCGGCCAATCCCTTGGCAACGTGGGTCATGTCGTTCTCTCCTTCTCTCGGTGCGATCGTCGTCGTTATGGATGCCGTCCTTCGTTGCGTCAATCTTGATCAATCTATCAATGTTTAGTACCGACCCTGCATGCCCGTGACCTACAGCGCGCAAGAAGCGGCCGCCGAGCTCGGCGTCAGCATCGCCACCCTGTACGCCTACGTCAGCCGCGGCTTCGTCCGCTCGGTCGCCGAGCCCGGGAGCCGGCGGCGGCGCTACGTCGCCGAAGACATCGCCTCGCTCAAGCAGCGCAAGTCGGCGCGACGCGATCCCGCCGCCGCCGTCGCCAACGCCCTGCACTGGGGCTTACCGGTCCTCGATTCGCGGATCTCCTTCGCCGGCGAAGGCCAGCTCTTCTACCGGGGCAAGGAAGCCGTCGGGCTCGCGCGCACGGCCTGCTTCGGCGACGTCGTCGGCCTCCTCTGGGAGTGCACCGACACGCCGCTGGCGGTCGCGCCCTTGCCCGGCGGCGCACGCACCTGGCGGTCCGTACGCCGCGCCATCGACGGGTTGCCGCCGCTCGAAGCGTTTCAGGTGTCGCTGCCGATCGTCGCGGCGCAGGCTTCCAATGCCTACGATCTGCGACCCGATGCCGTGCGCCGCGCCGGCGCGCGCATCCTCTCGCTGCTCGTCGCCGTCGCCACTGGCGACGCACCGGCCAACGACCTCGACGTCGCCCGCCGCCTGCAGGCAGCCTGGCTGCCGCGCCAGCGCAAGGCAGCAGCGCTCCTCGATGCGGCCCTGATCGTATACGCGGACAACGGTCTCAGCCCGTCGACGTTTGCCGCCCGCTGCGTCGCTTCGGCCGGCTCCTCCCCGTATTCCGTGGTCGCCGCCGGCGTCGCGGCGCTGCAGGGAGCCAAGCACGGCGGTGCCTCCGAGCGTGCGGCGGCCTTGCTGCGCGAAGTCGAGCGGCCGGGGGGCGCGCGCGGCGCCGTCGCCGATCGTCTGCGACGCGGCGAGTCGATCCCGGGCTTCGGTCACCCGCTCTATCCGGAGGGAGATCCCCGCGCCCGTCTGCTGCTCGAGCTCGTCGCGCGCCACGCGCCGCGGTCGCGCGAGCTCGACCGCGCCCGGCGTCTCGCGGATGCCGTCGGCGACGTCATGGGCCAGCAGGCGAACGTCGACTTCGCGGTCGTGACGCTGGCCCGCGCGCTCGAGCTCCCGACGACGGCGCCGCTGACGCTGCTCGCACTCGGGCGCACGGCCGGCTGGATCGCTCATGCGCTCGAGCAGTACGACGAGGGGCGCGCGATCCGACCGCGAGCCCGCTACGCCGGCGCTCCTCCCGAACCGACCGATTGATGGCTCGAGCGCTGCGTCAGCGCAGGCGCAGCGGCAGGCGAGTCGGGCCGCGCAGGACGATCGAGCGCTTGCGCTCGCTCGGCTCCACGGGACCGTCGAAGTCGGGGAAACGCGCGAGCAGCTTGCCGATGGCGATCTCGGTCTCGAGGCGCGCGAGCTGCGCGCCCAGGCAGAAGTGAACGCCGTGGCTGAAGGCGAGATGCGGAACGTCGCCGCGGTCCCAGCGCAGCTCGTCCGGTGCCTCGAAGACCTCCGGATCACGGTTGGCGGCGCCGAGTACGACGCCGACGAGTTGGCCACGGCGGATGCGATGGCCGTCGATCTCGAGATCTTCCTTCGCGACGCGATCGGTCAGCTGCACCGGGCTGTCGTAGCGGAGGAACTCTTCGACCGCGGCACGCATCCTGTCGGGTTCGGCCTGCAGCCGCTTGCGCTCCTCCGGGTGGCGAAGCAGCGCCAGCACGGCATTGCCGATGAGACTCGTCGTCGTCTCGTGGCCGGCAGCGAGCAGGATCGTGCACAGCGACAACAGCTCTGCGTCGCTGAGCGCGTCGCTGCCCTCGCGCACCGCGACCAACCCGCTGATGAGATCTTCGCGCGGGGTGCGCCGCCGCTCGGCGAAGATGGGTTCGAGGTAAGCCTTGAGACCGAAGAACGCATCTTCGGCGCCCTGCATGCCGTTCTCCGCCTGGAACGGGTCGAGCAAGGTGGCGACGTCGTCCGACCAGTGCTTCAGCTGCTCGCGATCCTCGGGCGGAAGGCCGAGCATCTCGGCGATGACGATCACCGGCAGCGGGTAGGCGAAGTCCTCGACCAGATCCATCTGGCCGCGGCCGTCGACGGCGTCGAGCAGCTCGTCGACGAGCTGCTCGATGCGGCCGCGCAGGCGCTCGACCATGCGCGGCGTGAACGCCTTGACCACCAGCTTGCGCAGCCGGGTGTGGTCGGGCGGATCCAACATGAGCAGATTGCGGAAGATCGTCTCCGCGAAGTCGGGCGGCAGGGCGTCGAACGGATTGTACTTCCGGAAGACGTCCGACTGGCGCCGGTCGACCGAGAAGCGCGGATCGGAAAGCACCGCGACGATGTCGCGATGGCGCGTCAGCACCCACCCGGCGAGCGGACGCGAGTAGTACACGGGGTTCTCGCGGCGCAGTCGGGCGTAAGCGGGGTAGGGGTCACGACGAAACTCGGGCAGGAACGGATTGAACTTGCCGAGGAACGGCGATGCGAGTCGCACCGGCCATTCCATGCGGATGAGCTTCTGGATCAGCCGCAACATGACGGCATGCCTAGCACGGCGCGCGGCGCAGCGGTACGCCCGCTCGTGCCTCGGTTTGATTCTCGTGCGCGTGGGCGAATCGAAGGGGACAGGCCCCATTGTGCGCAAGCACCCTTCGGGCCGCTACGCGGCAATGGGGCCTGTCCCCGTTCCTCGCGATTGAAATCAAAGTGAGACACTACCGTACGCCCGGGACCTGTTGACGCTTCCGGTCCTTCGGCACAGTCTGCGGGAGAGGAGCCTGCATGCGCATCGGTCGCTACGACAACCCCTACAAGTGTGTATCTTTCGACGCGATTTCGCCGCGAGTGCGCCAGGAGCCGGTGACGCTCGAGGCCGTCGACGGAGGGATCAGCGGCGGTGTGCTGTACACGACCGGCCGCCACCGCACCGTCGTCTGCTTCATGCACCCGAAGGCCGACATGAGCCGGCACTACGCGATCCCGGCGATCGTCGACGCCGGTTTCGCCGCCTTCGGCCAGAACAGCCGCTGGGTGAACAACGACGAGCTCTGCGTCCACGAGACGCTGTTGCTCGACGTCGCCGCCGGGCTCCTGCACCTCCGCGAGATCGGCTTCGAGCGCATCATCCTCGTCGGCAACAGCGGCGGCGGATCGCTGTACGCCTTCTACCAGGCGCAGGCGACGACCACCCCGCCGGGGCGTCTGACCCATACGCCTGCGGGCGACGCGCTCGATTTGAACGAGCACGATTTGCCTGCGGCCGACGGCTTCGTGCACATGGCCGCGCACCTCGGCGAGGGGCGCATCCTCATGTCGATGATCGACCCGTCGGTGACCGACGAGCGCGATCCGCTGTCGTGCGACCTGAGCCTCGACCCCTTCCACCCCGACAACGGCTACCAGCGCCCACCGGCATCGAGCCACTACTCGCCGGCCTTCGTCGAGACATACCGCCAGGCGCAGCGAGCGCGGGTCGAGCGCATCGACGCAATCGCACGCGCGGCCCTCGGGCGACGCGGCGAGGCCCGTACCGCGATCGGCGAGTCCGAGTTCCATCACCGGCCCTGGGCCGAACAGGCGCCGCAGCTCCGCGCTGCGGTGGTCTGCCCGTACATCGTCGTCTACCGCACCGAGGCCGACTTGCGCGCGTTCGATCTGGAGCTCGACCCGTCGCAGCGCGATGCCGGCTCGTTGTTCTCGTACCGTCCCGACCTGACGAACTACATGGAGTTCGGCTTCGGCCGGGTATGCACGCCGCGTTCGTGGCTGAGCACGTGGTCGGGAATCTCGTCGAACGCGGACTTCCTGAAGAATGCGCCGATGATCGAGGTACCGTCGCTCGTCGTCTTCTACGACGGCGACAACGCGATCTTCCCGAGCGACTCGCGGGCGGCCTTTGACGCGCTCGGCGCCGAGGACAAGGAGCTGTTCAGCGTACCCGGCGACCACTACGGCTTCGCCGTCGGCACCCAGGAGCGCACCGGGGCGCGCGCAGCGCTCGACATCGTCAACCGCTGGCTGCACGACCATTTCCCGGTGTGAGCGCCGGGCCGGCGGCGCTGGTGCGCCGATCAGCAAGGCGATCCATGGGCGATCCAAGACACGCAGGTTGGGTCGACGCGCCACATCGATTCGGATGTCCCAGTGATTCGGCGACTTGAGCGCCCCGAAGAGCGCCTTGTGGCGTCCGCAGCCGCCGGTGAACCAACCGTCAACTGAGTCTCGCAACATGGGCGTCCCTGAATCGTGGGTGTCCGTGCATCGCGTTCGCCGAGTCCAACTCGGACGGAATCCGCGCACGGATCCATTGACGATCCATCGCGGCGGATGCATATGCATATGCATGAGGACGACCTTGATCTTGCGCGACGATCTGGTCGATCGCGCCATGCGCGCGACCAACATCGAGGAAAAGACCGCGCTCGTGCACGCCGGCCTGGAAGCCCTGATCGCGATCGAGTCGGCTCGGCGCTTGGCGCGGCTCGGCGGTAGCGATAGCCGTGCGGCGGCGGGTCGCCGCCGCCGCACCGCTGCCGCCCAGACCGGCGAATCGAATGGTGATCGTTGATACCTCGATCTGGATCAACCACTTCCGCCGCGCCGACGGCGCCCTGATCGACCTGCTCGAGAGACCGCTCGTTCTCACGCACCCTGCGGTGGTCGGTGAGCTGGCTTGCGGTACCCTGCGGCGGCGAGGCGAGATTCTCGACTGGATGCGCGACCTGCCCCGAGCCACGGTCGCGCGCGACGATGAGGTACTCCGACTGATCGAGCACGCGGAGCTCTGGGGACAGGGAATCGGCTGGGTCGACGCGCACCTCGTTGCCGCCGCCCGGCTCGGTTCCGATCGAATCTGGACCGCGGACAGGCGCCTGCGGAGTGTTTGCGCAGATCTCGAGATCGCCTACACCCCCTGACCCTTCGGCGCCGCCGACCGCTCCTGCTGCGTGCGGCCGACAACCGCCCGCGTCGGCGGGCGCACTTCACGACCACGACCAGACACCCACCTGATCGCCGCCCTCATGCGTCCATCGAGGGGAGAGTCCCTTCTCGCGCATGGGTGCGAACGTCTACCCGCCGGCGCTTTCCACGCCGACTGCTTGATGTGGACACAAAGCAAAACTAATGTGTCCACATGGACGTCGCCGTACGTGAGCTGAAGCAGAACTTGTCGAAGTACCTCGAGCGGGCGGCTCGGGGGGAGACGATTCGGGTCACCGATCGCGGCACCCCGAAAGCGATGATCGGCCCGCTGCCGGACCGTTTGCAGCTCGACCGGGGTATCGCCGAAGGATGGGTCGAAGCCGCTTCGGGGAAGGTCGCCAAGGCCGTCCGGCGCGCCCGGGCCGCTCAGCCTACGGCCGCCGTCCTCTCCGAAGATCGCGACGAATGAGTCAGTACGTCGACTCGAGCGCTCTGCTCAAGCGCTACATCGAAGAGGACGACAGTGATCGGGCCGCCGAAATCCTCGAGAGCGACCCTCAATGGATCACCGGACGTCACACTTGGGTCGAAGTCGTTCACAACCTGTCGCGCTTGCTGGCGGGGCGCGAGCTCGTGCGCATCGAAGCAGCGTTGCGGCGGGACTGGCGCGGCATGCACGTCGTCGAGCTCGACCGGGTCACTTGCGAGCGCGCCGCGGAAATCGCGCGCACCGAGGCAGTACGGTCGCTGGACGCCCTCCATCTAGCCGCGGCACAACGGGTTGGCACGAGCTTGCGCTTCGTCACCTTCGACGTGCGCCAGGCACGAGCCGCTCGTGCGCTCGGCCTGTCCGTTGCCGGTTGCTGATCT
>CALJUJ010000195.1 GCA_937975525.1 uncultured bacterium | reverse complement strand
CCACGAAGCGTGGCAGGCCGGTGCGGCGATGGTGAAGCTGTTTCCGGCCAAGGTCGTGGGCCCTGGCTACGTGCGCGAGATCCGAGGCCCCTTCGCGGACGTCGAGTTGCTCGCCTGCGGCGGCGTCAGCGCCGACAACCTCGCCGAGTTCTTCGCCGCCGGCGCCGCCGCGGTCGCCTTCGGCGGTAGCGTCTTTCGCCCCGAGTGGCTTGCCGCCGGCGCCTACGACCGCATCGGCGCCGAGGTCGCCCGGCTGGTCGCCGCGTATCGCCGCTGGCACGATCGCTCACCCGGCGGCGAGGAGCGATCCCTGTAGCGTCCGCCGTCCCGGCGGAAGACCAGCCGAGAACCAGGGATGAAGCCCCCCGCGACGGCGGGCATTTCCGAGAGCCGGGCGAGGCGGCAAGTGCTGTAGCGTCCGCCGTCCCGGCGGAGGGCCTGCGACGAATGGATGCGCCGGCAGCGCCGCACTTGCCCTGCCGGCAGGCGCAGTCTAAACAGCAGCGTTCCACGGATCACCGAAGCGCTCGCGCCACGACGGCGACGAGAGTTCACCAACCCGCGAGAGAAGGTCATGAGCGACACGACGAACCATCACGAGAAGGGCACCTGGCTGACCTACCGGCCGGAGATCAAGGTGCTCGATTGCACCATCCGCGACGGCGGCCTGATGAACGATCACCGCTTCACCGACGAGACCGTGCGCAAGGTCTACGAGACCTGTGTCGCCGCCGGCGTCGACTACATGGAGCTCGGCTACAAGAACTCCAAGAAGCAGTTCTCGCCCGACAAGTTCGGCCCGTGGAAGCACTGCGACGAAGAAGACTTGCGGCGCGTCGTCGGCGACAACCCCAGCGACTTGAAGCTCTCGGTCATGGCCGACGCCGAGAAGTGCGACTACAAGACCGACACCCTCCCCACGCAGGACCGCGTCACCGACCGCGTCCGCGTCGCCACCTACATCCACCAGATCCCGGTGGCCATGGACATGATCCAGGACGCCCACGAGAAGGGCTACGAGGTCAACGTCAACGTCATGGCGATCTCGACGGTGCACGAATCCGACCTCGAAGAGGGCCTGCAGCTGCTCGCCCAGAGCCCGGTGAGCACGGTCTACATCGTCGACAGCTTCGGCGCGTTCTACTCGGAGGAGATCCGCAAGTATGCCGCGATGTACCTCGGCGCCTGCGAGGCGTCCGGAAAGCAGGTCGGCATCCACACGCACAACAACCAGCAGCTCGGCTACGCGAACACCATCGAGGCGATCGTCGCCGGGGTGAACCGTCTCGACGCGACCATGTCGGGGCTCGGCCGTGGCGCGGGCAATTGCCCGCTCGAGCTCCTGATCGGATTCCTCAAGAACCCGCGCTATCGCCTGCGCCCGATCCTCGATTGCATCGAGAACACCATCGAGCCGCTGCGCGCGCAGATGCACTGGGGCTTCGACTTGCCGTATCTGGTCACGGGCCTCCTCAACCAGCATCCGCGGGCGGCGATGGCGTACCTCGACAAGCCCGCCGACCAACGCGAGAGCATCGTCGACTTCTACGACTCGGTGATGGAGCAGGTCTGAGCCGCCAGCCCGCGCACCGCCACTTCAGGAGTGCGGGTTGAGCAATGCGTGCAGCGGACGAAGCTGCTCGAACGCGGTGACGAGAGCCTCGAACTGAACGTCGTAGACCTCGGCGTGCGCGGCCACCGGCTCGACTCGTGCTCGTACCGGGCACAGTCGATCCACCGCGCCGTGGTCGCACAGGCCAGGCTCGAAGAAGGGCAGGAGCGCCAACGGGGGGTTGTTGCCGTATCGAGCGCTGGCAAGCGGCTCGACCGGCCGCAGGCCACCGCGCGCCATCACCTGCGCCCATCCCGGCGACACCGCGGCGCCGCCCGAGAAGCGCAGCGTCGCGAAGCAATCCTCGGCAAAGGCTTCGACCGCCGGCAGCAGCCACCGCAGGCTCAGGGCGCAGCCCTCGAGCACGGCTCGCGTCATGTCGGCACGCGTCGACTG
>CALJUJ010000194.1 GCA_937975525.1 uncultured bacterium | reverse complement strand
CGTCACCGCCGGTGTCGTCGTCGGCGAACAGCTTGGGGGCGGGCCGATCGTGGGCCAGGTCGTCCCCCTTCCAGTCGAGTCCGCCGAGCGCGAGCTGCTCCTGGGGCTCTTCGCTGCGGGGTTTGCGGCGGGTTGGTTGCTTTTTCGCGCCTGGCAAGAGAAAGACGTAGCCGCAGCGCGAGCACTTGAGGGTCGGCACCGCGCTCTTCATGCGCACTGCGCTGAAGCGGTAACGAGTCGAGCATTTGGGACATTCGACGATCACGGCACCACAACCCCACCCAACGGAGATTCTATGGCGATCGAAGGAGAAAGCAACTCGAGCGCAGACCGCGGCGCGGTCACGGAGCTGTCGGTCGTCCTGCCGGCGTACAACGAGCAGGAGAACGTCGAGAAGGTCGTACGCGACTGCACGGCCTATCTCGAAGGGACGGGAATCGACTACGAGTTGCTGGTCACCAACGACGGCAGCGCCGACCAGACGGGCGCCATTCTCGACCGACTGGCGAGCGAGTTGCCGCGGCTACGGCCATTGCACCACGAGCAGAACAAGGGGTACGGCGCGGCCCTACGCACCGGCTTCGACGCAGCGGCCAAGAAGTTCGTCTTCTACATGGACGGTGACGGCCAGTTCGACATCCGCGACCTGAAGCACATCTTGCCGCTGGCGACGGACGAAGAGCACATCGTCACCGGCTACCGAATCGAGCGTCGCGACCCCTTCTTGCGACGGATGAACGCCAAGTTGTTCGGCGGATTTCTCGTCAAGATCATGCTCGGCGTTTACGTGCGCGACCTCAACTGCGCGTTCAAGTTGATTCCGAAGAAGGTACTCGACGCGATCCACCTGGAATCCACCGGAGCACTGATCAACGCCGAGTTGTACGGGCGCGCGATCCGCAAGGGCTTCGCCATCAAGGAAGTCGGCGTCCACCACTACCCGCGGGAAGCGGGGGTGCAGACGGGAGCACACCTTTCGGTGATCGTGCGCGCGTTCAAGGAGCTCTTCGCGCTCCGCCGCAAGATCATCTCCGGCAACTGAGCGCAGGGCTGCGGCCAGCGGGCCGAGGATGCGACGCATCCCCGGCCCGGCTCCGGCTACGGTAGGAAGAATTTCTTGACGCGGTGATTCATCGTATCGGCGACGTACACCCCGCCCTGGCGGTCGGTGGCGATGCCGATCGGACGATTGAGCTCGCCGCCGTCCTTGCCGGTCTTGCCCCAGGAAACGTCGAGGCGACCGTCGACGTAGCGCGCGCAGCGGTGGTTGTAGGAGTCGGTGACGACGTAGGCTCCGTCGTTGGTGACGGCGACGTACGGCTCGCTGTAGAACTCCTCCCAGCCGGACACGCGGACTTCGCTCTGGAAGTTGCCATCGGCATCGAAGACCTGGAGGCGGCGATTGCCGGTGTCGGCGACGACGACGCGTCCCTCGGCGTCGACCGCGACGCCGACCGGCTCGATGAGCTCGCCGGGCTTGGTTCCCTCGGTGCCCCAGGACTTGATCAGGTTGCCGTCGGGGTCGTAGCGCAAGATGCGCTTGTTGCCGGTATCCGATAGATAAATCGACTGGCCATCGGGCGACACCGCGATGCCGCGTGGCCCCCAGAACCCGGCCTCGTCGCGCCACTCGCGAATGAACGTCCCGGAGGTGTCGAACTTCTGGACGCGGTGGTTCCAGGTATCGGCGACGTACACGAAGCCGTCCGCCGATACGGCGATCCCGCACGGATCGTTGAACTGACCTGGCTCGCTGCCCTGGCTGCCCCAGCTCAGCAGGTGGTTCCCCTGCGGATCGAGCTTCTGGATACGATGATTCTTGCTGTCGGCGACGTACAGGTTGCCGTCGACGTCGACGGCGAGGCCGCGTGGCTCATTGAACTCTCCACGGCCACTGCCCTGACTGCCCCAGACCGCGGCCGCATCGATGTGCTGCGGGCCGCCGGGGTAGCCGCGCGGCGGCGGCGGCGGGTTGACCTCGATTGCCTGGATGGCCACTCCCGGCGCCGGATCACGCAGAGAGAAGAGAATCGCGTCGCTCGAGCCGACGGGGCTCCAGGCCTCGCGGGTGATCATCCAGTGGACGAGGTTGCCGAGGTTCATCAACGACCAATTCGGCTCCCACCAGCCGCGAATGGCGAAGCGCTGCTCGTCGTACCTCTCGGCGAGCGGCTCGCGCAGGGCGTTGGCCGCGTCGATGTCGACGATGGCGATCGGCGTATCGATCTTGCGCAGGCCGGCGCCCCAGTTGACGGGGTAGTGGCGCACGTACCAGCTCATCGGCCAGGTGGCCTCGCCGGAGATGGCGAGTCGGGTCGCGCTTCCGGTTGCGAGCTTCGCGCC
>CALJUJ010000193.1 GCA_937975525.1 uncultured bacterium | reverse complement strand
GCTGCCTTCTTCGCCATTCTCTTCTCCCCGTGTTCCGACGATCCGTGTTAAACCGGTCCACCGAAGGAAGAGCAAGCTAGCGCGTGGGTTGCGCCGAACTTCCCGGAGCGTTCACCCCGGGTTCACCGCGGCGTCACATTCGCCGTGTAGAGTCGATCTCGGCGGTGCCCGTCCCCATGACACCGTCTCCCACGCCGGCCGGCTGTCGCATACCCTGGGCGCCGGCTGGCCGGCGTCCCTCCCGTTTTCGCCCCGAGCTTCTCGATGCGGCAGTATTCACGGTGCGAGTACGCTATGTGTCTTCGCCATGGTCCAATTCCCTCGCCGGCGGATCGGCCGATGAGCCACCCCGGACCGGTTCAGGCAGCTTCGACGACCGCGCAACGTGCCGAGTCGAGGCGTCGCATGCGCATCGCCCTCACTGTCACGAGCAGCGTGTTCGTGATCGAGATCGTCGGCGGCTGGTGGTCCGGCAGCCTGGCACTGCTCGCCGATGCCGGGCACATGTTCACCGATGTCGGCGCGCTGCTGCTCGCCTACTCGGCGATGACGCTCGCGGATCGGGGGCCATCGCGACGCTATACGTTCGGACTGCACCGGGCCGAGATTCTCGCTGCGTTCGTCAATGCCCAGATCCTCCTGGTCGTGGGCGCCCTCGTCCTCTACGAGTCCTACGAGCGCTGGCAGCAGCCAGTGCCGATCGATGCCCGGATGATGATCGTCGTCGCCTTGATCGGCTTGACGGCGAACTTGGTCTCGTTGCGCTACCTGCACGGGCATCACCAGCACAGCCTCAACCTTCGAGCCGCCTACCTCGAGGTGCTGACCGATGCGCTGGCGTCGATCGCCGTCGTCGTCGCCGCGGTGCTGATCGCCTGGCGCCAGTGGCTCTGGGCCGATCCGCTCGTGTCGGTATTGATCGCCTTGTTCATTCTGCCCCGTGCCTGGTCGATTCTTCGCCAGGCCGGACACGTCCTCCTCGAGGGCACACCGGCGCACGTCGACCTCGCAGAGGTGCACGAGCAGCTCGCCGACCTCCCCGGGGTCGAGGAGATCCACGACTTCCATTGCTGGACCCTGACGTCGGGTGTGGACAGCGCCAGCGTTCATGTGCGGATGCGTCCCGGAGGCGATCCCGCCGCGGTGCGTCGGAGCGTCGAGCGCATCATGCATTCGGCCGTCGGCGTCGAGCACGTCACCGTGCAGTTGGAGGCTTCGAGCGACGAGTGCCGCGGACCGACCCACTGAGCCGGGCCAGCCAAGTGATCCTCTCACAGCAGCCAGGCGACCGCGGCCGTCGCTCCGACGATTCCCGCGGCATCGGCGATGAGGCCGGCGGCCAGCGCGTGGCGTAGTCGAGTCACGCCCACCGCACCGAAGTACACCGCGATCACGTAGAAGGTCGTTTCGGTGCTACCTTGGAGCGTCGAGACGAGGTAGCCGACCTGCGAATCGACGCCGTGGGCCTGCATGGTCTCGGCCATGATGCCGTAGGCGCCGGATCCCGAAAGCGGGCGGAGCAGGGCCATGGGCAGGGCCTCGGCCGGGAAGCCCACGGGCGCGAGCACGGGTTGCAGAGCGGTGATCAGGAGATCGAGCGCACCCGAGGCTCGGAACATCCCGACGGCGACCAGAATGGCCACCAGGAAGGGAATGATGCGCAACGCTACCTCGAAGCCCTCTTTGCCGCCGGCGACGACGGCCGCGTAGACGTCGACGCCACGAGCGAAACCGAACGCGGCGATCGCGACGATGAGCACCGGAAGCAGCCAGCCCTGGAGAATCGCGCGCCCGGTGTCGCCGAAGGACGACCCGCTCGACGCTGCCGTGACGACCTCGATGGCGAGGGCGACGAGCAAGAGCACGGCGATGGCCAGACCGATGGCTCGCCCTCCGGGCGACGGCGATCGAGGACTCGCGTCGATCGCGGGAACGTCGTGGCCGGTGGTAGGCGAATCGGCGTTCTTCGGCGGCACCGCCTGCCGCGCTGGCATGGGAAAGGCACGCTGGAGAAGCTTGGCGGCGACGATGGCCACCGCCGTGGAGAACAGTGTTGCGCAGAGGGTGGGGATCCAGATGCCAGCTGCGTTCGTCGATCCCAGGGAGGCGCGTAGCGCGATCACGCCCAGAGGAGCCAGGGCAACGTTCGACGTGTTGATGGCGAGAAAGAGCGCCATTGCGTTGGTCGCCACGCCCGGAGTCGGATTCAAGCGATCGAGCTCGATCATCGCCTTGATGCCGAACGGGGTCGCGGCGTTGCCCAGGCCGAGCATGTTCGACGCAATGTTCATGACCATCGCGCTCATCGCGGGATGGTCGGCCGGGACCTCCGGGAACAGGCGTCGCATCACCGGCGCCAGCGCGCGGGCGAGCGAGCCGAGAAGGCCGGCTTCCTGAAGCACGCGCATCATCCCGAGCCAGAAGGCCATGACGCCGACGAGCCCGAGCGCGAGGGTGACCGCACTCTTCGCGGATTCGATCGATGCTTGCGTCACCGCGTCCATCCGACCGGAGAACGCAGCAACGACGACGGCGCCGGCGATCAGCGCGAACCAGATGCGGCCCATCATGCGCCGCTTGTAGCACCGTCGGACAGGGGCGGAACAATCCTGCCGAGCACGGTCGGCATCGCTCTAGCGCGGAAAATGATAGCCGATGTCGACCCGACCGCCGTCGGGCTCGTCGTTGGTGGCGGTGGTCCGCAGGGCCAGCGATACGCGCAACTCGCCCGGCAACGTCGGATCCCCGGCGTCGACGCCCTCGCTGTTGGGCGGCTCCTGACCCGCGATCGACTGCGAGAGGCGAAAGTCGTCGGGATGGAGCTCGATCGCAGGCTGCGGCGGAATCTCCATCGGGTCGCGCCCCGGCGTCTCACAAACCGATTCGCAAAAGGCTCGCGCGACGAAGTTCGCCGGGCGGTCGACCGCTCCCATCGTCGCATCGTCGTAGGCGGTGTCGGTCGGATGGACCTCGACCCCGACATACGTCGGAGGGGCGACGAGGTTGTAAGCACCGTCGAAACCGGGGACCGAGGAGTCGGCGACCTGCAAGTTGCTGCGGCAGTTGTCCTGTACGAGATTGTTGCGCAGGAAGCCGCTTTCCGAGGGTGTGCCGGCCGTGCCGATGAAGATCCCGCGATTGCCGTTGGCCACGACCGTGTTGTTGATCACCTGTGCTTCGGGCGAGCCGGTGGACGAGCCGGTGACGCGGATTCCCGCTTGCCCATTGCAGTACACGAGGTTGTTGAAGACGGTGACGTCGCTCGAGTCCTGCACGAGGATCCCGTCCTCGACGCTTCCGTACACTTCGTTGTGGCGCAGGATGGTCCCACGGGCGTCGCGGCGGACGTGGATGCCGGTGCTGCCTCCAGTGACCGTCAGCCCTTCGACGATCCAGAAGCGGCCTCCGTCGACGAACACACCCTGTCCCGAACCCGGCGGCGCGATCCGCACGGGCCCCGGCGGGTCGCCGGTCGTCAGGCCGCTCGAATCACCGCGCAGCGAGATCGGACGATCGGGGGTCCCGCTGATGGCGAGGATGACGTTCTCTGCGTAGGTTCCGGGGCCGACGACGATCTGGGTCCCGGCGCCGGCGATCTCGAGAGCGCGATCGATGGTGCGCAACGCCGCGCCGGGCGAGCTACCAGTGTTGCCGTCGTCTCCCGCGCTGGCGCGGACGAAAAGCTGGCTTCCAGGCGGAAACGGCGTAGGCGTGACAGCCGCGGTCGGCGGCACACCGGTGGCGGTGAAGACCGGCGTAGGCGTCGGTGGCGGTGAGAAGACCGAGGGGAAGTGGGCCCCGAGGTCGGGGAGCCCGACGTCCAGCCGGTCGTCCGTCGCCGTCGATCGCGCCGCGAGTGAACTGCGCAAGACCGGGTCGGTCGCCGGATCCCCGGCATCGACGGCGCTGCTGGTCGTGGCCTGGCCGGCGTCTTCCTGTGCGAGTCGAAATCCGGCGACGAACTGTGGGTCCACGCTCTGGTCGTTGGCGCCCTTCGGGGTCAACGGACCATAGGCGTTGCCGGTCGGGAAGACCAGGTTGTAGTCGGCGTCGTAGCCGCGCGTCGATGCGCCGTCGACGTCGATGCCACGCGTCGCGTGACCGAAGACGATGTTGTTGCGCAGCAGGGTGTCGCGCACCGTGTCGCCGCTCAAGGAGATACCGTCGTTGCCATTGTTGGCGATCGTGTTGTTGACGATCTCCGTATCCTCGGCACCGAGGCCGCCGCCCGAGATCTGAATTCCGCGGTTGTCGTTCGCATGGATCAGGTTGTTGAACACGAGCGTGCGATCCGACGCCTCGATGCGAATCGCGTCGCCACGGTTGGCGGTGATTTCGCAGTTGCGGATGACGATATCGGTCGAGCCACTGCGCACCTGGATTCCCGCAACGTTGCTCCCCTGCGTATTGGTGATGAGGAAGCCGTCGAGCACGACCGAGCTAGACCCGGAGAACCTTACGCCGAAGGCCCCGCGTAGGGCGTCGAGGATCACCGGACCGGGGATGTCGGCGGTCTGCACGCCCATGGGGTCGGCTTCGATCCGGAGTGGACGCTGCGGGTCCGCCGTCTTCGCGGTGATCTCGACGACGACGTCCGGGGTCTCGGCTGGCGGCGTATAGACGCCGGGCCCGACGACGATCGTATCGCCGCCGCGGGCACGGATCACGGCCGTGCGGACGTTGCGCAAGGCACGGTCGGGCGACTCGCCGGTGTTGCCGTCGTTGCCGCTTGCGCGAACGTAAAACGTCGTCGGGACGAAGGAACCCCCGCCGCCTCCTCCACATCCGAACAATCCTGATATCGACGTGAGAGCGGCGACGAGCACCGCCACGAAGCCGTGTCGGCAGCGCGCGTTGACCATGCGCGTCGGGTAGCACCGGAGCCGGTGATTATCCACCTGAATCGGTTCGGTCACCTCGTTGCCATTGCACCAGCAGCCACGTGGCAGCGAGTGCTCTCGTCGCATGCTTCGAGCCGGCAGGGACGACCACGGCGTCGTCTCCGGCATGCACGACGCGGACATGGCCGCCGAAGTC
>CALJUJ010000192.1 GCA_937975525.1 uncultured bacterium | reverse complement strand
CCCACGAGCGTACCGGAGCTTCGTGCTCGCACTGCCCGATGTCGGAGTTTCGGGCGGTGCCGCCTACGATGCCCTCGTCGCCGCCACCGCGGCGCGTCACGGCGCCGAGCTCGTTACTTGCGATCAACGCGCCATCGCCCTCTACGACAAGTATACCGTTCGCGTGCAGTTGCTCTCCTGAACTTCGTGCCGCCCCCCACTCGTCGCCGCTTCCTGGCACCCACGAAGGGCTTGGGGTCGGACCTCGAAATTCGCATTCTGCGACACGAGATCGCGTGTATGCGGGACTCGATACGAGCGCAGAGTTCAGGATGCCAGGTCTGACCCCGAACCTCTCCTGACGGTATGGTCGCTCCGGGGCTACTGGATGCACTCCGGGTCCGGGGCGCCGTTGGCTTCGCTGGTGCCCCGGGCGGAGGGTGGCACCAGCGCAACTCGCTGAGATCGCAGGGAGAACGCGGCTGAAGGAGCTACGATTCCAAGCTCGGCGCTTCGATTTCGGCCGCCGAACCGAGCCTTCGAAACTGGCAGCACAGGACCGGATGGCCACGACTCCAAGATTGCCGATTCCGACGGCAGAACCCCGGCGCTAAGCGCCGAGAAAGCACCTCCGGACATCCATCTTCGACATTGAATCGAGAACTTGCTGCGGTGTCACCCGATATGGCGAATCGACTTGGGGTAGGAACGTCGCGGCGATCAGCGGCGGCGCAGAGCAGTCGTTTGCCGGCCTGATGCCGGTGGCCCAGCAAGATGTGCGGCCGTCGGTCGCGGTGGATCCTTTGCATCTCGGTTGGGATGCGCATACATGATGCGCATATGAAAGCGGCATCAGATGCCACGGGAAATCGCGTGCGGCGAATGGCGACCAACGTCTCGGCTCGGCGCGACATCGTCCATTCGGCGAAGGAGTTGGGCCTGAACCTCTCACGGATCTTCGAAGCGGCGCTCGAGGCGGCGGTACGGGACGAGCGCCGGCGGCGTTGGCGCGATGACAATCGGCAGGCGATCGCGGAGTACAACGAACGAGTGGGCGCGCACGGTGTCTTCAGCGATGGACGGCGTAAGTTCTGATGGCGCAGTTCGATGTCCATCGGAATCCCAAGAGCAAGGAGTACCCCCTCGTCGTCGATCTGCAGGCGGATCTCCTGCGCGATCTTGCGACCCGCATGGTCGCGCCGCTGGTAGTCGTTCGGAAATCCGGTGTGACGCCCATTGGCACGCTGAATCCCATCGTCGACGTGAACGGCAAGTCCTACGTCGCCCTGGTCCAGGAGGCGGCAGCCGTTCCGATGAGCGGGCTCGGTCGCGTCGAAGGGAACCTGAGCGACCGCCGCCGCGACCTGATTGCAGCGATCGATCTGCTCTTCACTGGGATTTGACGAGCCCGCGCGATCCGCCTTTCTGGCCGAAGAACGAGGCCCGAAGCGCTCCACGGCCTCTGCTAGGAGTGCGTTTCGTAACGATTCCGAGCAGGTCGTCGGGGCCGACCGAGCCGATCAGGGTCTGCCAGATCCCGGCATCCGGGAGCCCCCCGCCCCATCCCGGTCTGGGCGGGCTGGGGCAGAAGGCGCGGGCGGCAGGCTGGGGGCGTCAGCGTTCGTAGGCCACCGTCGCGACCACCGGGAAGTGGTCCGACGGGTAGCGATCGTTGGCGCCGTAGCTCGTCAGGTCGACCACCCAGTCGCGGGCGCTCCACGTCACGCCGTCGCCGGCCAGGAAGATGTGGTCGATGCGATCCCCCAGGTCGTAGTCCGGGGCCGGAACCCGGTTGGTCTCGAGGCGCCACTCGGCGAGGTCGAACGCGTTCTCGAACGTCACCTCCGCGGCCGGGTCCTCCGTGAGAAGCCCGTACGCCGTGCTGTTCGGGCGCGAGTTGAAGTCGCCGACGACGATCACCGGCAGCTCGCG
>CALJUJ010000191.1 GCA_937975525.1 uncultured bacterium | reverse complement strand
GCATGCGCCGAAGCGAGGGCGAGGAGCACGTCGGGATTGGTGTGGTGGTGTTGCGTAGCGGCGTCGGTGAGGAACTGGCGCTCGCGGGCGCTTTCGCCCGTGGCCCGGTAGGACGAGGCGAGGGCGAGCACGGCGTAGGCATTCTCCGGCTGGCGGCGGTACGCCTTCTCGAGCAGGGCTCGTCCGTGCTTGGCGTCGCCCTGCCACATGAGCTGCTCGCCGCGCTCCTCCATTTGCACGACACGCTGGTGCTTGCGCTCGCGCCGCTGTTGTCGCCAACCGACGATCGCACGACCTCCCGCTTGCACCATGACCCCGATCAGCACGGTAACGGCGCCGGTGAGGAACGAAGCCACCATCAGGCCGCCAAGCGAGTACGACAGCGTGAGATTGGGCGTCAGCTGGAAATCGGTGACGGTGCCGTTCGTCGACACGAGGTAGATGACGGCCGACACCAGCGCGAGGCCGACGACGATCAGGAGAAAGCGCTTCATCCGACTCGGTTATCTCGCTTCTTGCGCCAAACGCAAGTCACGCACCTGGCTCTGGTAGGGCTCCGGGAGATCCACCCGCGGGGCGTTCGCCCACAGACGTTCCAAGTCGTAAAACTCGCGCAGAGGCTCGAAAAACATGTGCACCACGACGTCGCCGTAGTCGAGCACGACCCATTGCCCCTGGGTGTAGCCTTCCATCGACAATGGCCGTGTGCCCCGTTGCGCGAGGTTGAACTCGATGCTCTGTGCGATCGCCTGAACCTGGGTGTCCGAGCGCCCGGTGCAGATGACGAAATAGTCGGCGAGGGAGGTGAGCTCGGAGACCTCGAGAACGACGAGGTCGTAGGCCTTCTTGTCGAGCGCGCAGCCGACACAAGCGAGGGCCCGTTCCAGGGAGTCGTGGGATTGCGTCAAGGGGTGTTGGTCCTCCGCGTGTAGAGACGCTTCTCTTCGATGTAGCGTTCGACGGCTGGGGGGACGAGGAAGCGAATCGATCGGCCGCGGCGACGCAGGTCGCGAATCGCCGTCGCCGAAATGGCCAGATCGCTGATGCGCTGAAAAATCACTCGATGCCCGGATGCGTGTCTCAACCGATTCCGCGCGCGTGCATAGCAGAACTGGCCGCGAGCGACAACGGGAATCGCGGCGAGCAGGTCGACGTCGGTGTGCGGTGGCCGCGAGGTGACGACGATGTCGCATAGCGTGAAGAGACGCGGGTAGTCCTTCCAGGTGCCGATGTCCATGAATGCGTCGAGGCCGAGGAGAAAGCTGAATCGATGCTCCGGGTAGCGCTGGCGGAGCGTTGCGAGAGTATCGACCGAGAACGATCTTCCGCCACGGTCGATCTCGATCCGCGATACCCGCAGCTGCGGCTGTCCGGCCACGGCGCGGCGGACCATGGCGTAGCGGTGCTCGGCCGTCGCGAGCCGAGCCGGGCTCTTGTGCGGGGGAGTTGCGCTGGGGACGAACCAGACCTCGTCGAGTCGTTGCGCCTCGCGGACCTCCTCGGCGCTGCGCAGGTGCCCGAAGTGGATCGGGTTGAACGTTCCGCCGAAGAGTCCGATACGCATGGCCGGCGAGCGTAGAACTTTCGTGAGGCGGCGGCCAACGGTGCCGGCGGCACCGGAGTGCGAGCCCTCTTGACATTCGACCGATCGGTCGGAATATAGAGACCGAACGGTCGGTCCAAATGAGCATGTCCTCCATCGCCGCCAGCCCCGGTCCCCGGGAGCGCATCCTCGACGCTGCCGAAGAGCTCTTCGCTCGCCGCGGCTACTCGGGCATCGGCATGCGCGAAGTGGCCGAGACGGCCGGCCTCGGCAAGTCGTCCCTCTTCCACCACTTCCACAGCAAGGCGGAGCTCTACCTGGCCGTCGCCCTGCGACGGTTGGAGGCCTTCGAACAACGTCTCAACGAAGCCCTTGCCGCCGGCGGCTCGCCGCGGGAGCGGCTGGACCGTTGGATCGATACCGTCATCGACATGCTCGCCGACGACGACCGAGCGGCACGCCTGCTGCTGCGCTCGCTCTTCGAAGAGGACGACGCCGACCTCGCCGCGCTCGCCGCCGCCGATCCGCGCGCCGACGCGTCCACCGAGCGCATCATCCGCGCCCTCGCACGGCTGCTCCACGAAGGCATCGAAGCCGGTGAATTTCGCCCGGCGAGCATCCCGCACACCGTACAGAGCATCATCGGTCTCACCGTCTATCCGTTCGCTTCAGGGGACTTCGGCGACCAGATTCTCGGTCGCTCGCCGTTCTCACGCAGCGAGGTCAAACGCAGAAAGCAAGAAGTTCGCGGTCTGCTGCACGGCGGCATCGTCGCTCGCGATGGCGCCGGGCGCAGCGACTGACGTCGCGACACCAGGAGGATTCATGGAGAAGATTCTCGCCGACCACCGCCGCCGATTCGGCCAGTTCGAGGCCGTCGACTTCGTCGACGAGCAGGAGATCGACGCGCTGCGAAAACAGATCGACGTCGACGTCCCGGTCGACCTGCACTGGACTTGGGAGTACGGCAGCCAGGTCGAGGAGCTCCGCAATCTCTACGAGAAGGGCAAGCAGGGGCAGTGGAACGCGGAGACCGACGTCGACTGGAGCCAGCCTTTCGAGCTGGGCGCCTGGTTCCTGCCGCGCGAAGGCGCGCTCTTGCTTCCCTCGCTCCTCACCATGATGGGCGCCGACGAAGACACCTGCCGCGAGGCGGCTCTCGACGAGTTCGCCCACCTGCTGTCGCAGCTCCTGCACGGCGAACAGGCCGCGCTCCAGATCTGCGGCCAGCTGACCAACGCCTGCCCGAGCATCGACGCCAAGTTCTACGCGGGATCCCAGGTCATCGACGAGGTTCGCCACGTCGAAGCGATCTCCAAGTTCCTCGAGCGCAAGGTCGGCCGCCTCTACCCCATCGACCCGACGCTCAAGGTGCTTCTCGACAAGCTGCTCGCCGCACCGACCTGGAAGATGAAGACCCTCGGCATGCAGACGCTCTTCGAAGGCATGGCCGTCGGCATCCTCGACGGCATCTGCAGGGCGACTTCGAACCCGCTGCTCAAGGACGTGCTCCGCCGCATCCAGGTCGACGAGTCGCGCCATGCGGCTTTCGGCGTCTTGTCGATGCGCCAGGTGGTGGCCAGCTCCAGCCCCGAGGAAATGGCCGAGATGGAGGACTTCGCGTTCAACGTGCTCGAGACCCTGAACGCCAACCAGCAGCTCGACATGTTGCGCATGATCGGACCGAAGTACGGCCTCGATCCCGACAGCGTTGTGCAGACGATGCTGGCGCTGCCCGAGTGGCCTGCGATCAACAGCGAGGTCTTCATGCACACCGTGATCCCGAATCTCGCCCGGCTCGGCCTGATCACTGAGCGGACCGAGGACGAGTATCGCAAGATCGGGGTGCTCCACGGCGAGAAGTACGACCTCGCAGCGGCGCGGGCACACTGATCCGGCAGGCGCGCGACGCGGTGATTTTCGCCGCGTCGGGCGCTTGCCTTCGATTCTCGCGGTTGCGACGCTTGGGCGTGGCTGCCGCAAACCCGCTTCATACCGTCACCAACGAGGACGGCCGTGTCGAGTTGGTGCAGGGAGACATCTGCCGCCAAGCCGTCGATGCGATCGTCAACGCGGCCAATCCCAGCTTGCTCGGGGGCGGCGGTGTCGACGGTGCCATTCACGCCG
>CALJUJ010000190.1 GCA_937975525.1 uncultured bacterium | reverse complement strand
GGCCGAGAGATCCGGGCGAGCGAGCTGTCGACAGCCGAGCTCGCCGAGCTTCTCATCCGGTCCGCACTGGCGCGCCACGAGAGCCGCGGGTTGCACTACACGATCGACCATCCGGAGCGCGACGACGAGAACTGGCTGCGGGACACCGTCATCTTTCCGGACTGACCCCGCGCCGGGCCGACCGGGCGCGGGGCCTGTCGACGTCGGTGCCTAGCGCTCGCCGAGCGGGAACTTCTTGCAGAGTGAGACGACGTGGTCGGCGACCGAGGCGAGCTTCGCGTCGTCTCCGACCGCCTGCAGAGCGCGGGCGATCAGGTCGGCGATCGCGCCCATTTCCGGCTCGCGCATGCCCCGGGTGGTCACCGCCGGCGTACCGATGCGGATGCCGCTCGTGACGAACGGCGAACGCGTCTCGAACGGCACCGTGTTCTTGTTGACGGTGATGTGCGCCTGGTCGAGCGTCTCTTCGGCGACTTTGCCGGTGAGCTCCGACTGGCGGAGATCGACGAGCATCAGGTGATTCTCGGTGCCGCCGGAGACCAGTCGGAAGCCGTTGCGGGTCAGCCCCTCGGCGAGAGCCGCCGCGTTGCGGAGGATCTGCTGCTGGTAGTCGCGGAACGCGGGCGTCGCCGCCTCGCGGAAGGCGACGGCCTTGGCGGCGATCACGTGCATGAGCGGGCCGCCTTGGTTGCCCGGGAAAACCGAGGAATTGATGCTCTTGGCGAAGTCCTTCTTGCAGAGGATCAGGCCGCCGCGCGGGCCGCGCAGGGTTTTGTGCGTCGTCGTGGTGACGAACTCGCAATGCTCCACCGGCGACGGATGCAGACCGGCGGCGACGAGCCCGGCGAAGTGCGCGATGTCGGCCATCACGATGGCGCCGACTTCGTCGGCGATCGAGCGAAACGCGGCGAAGTCGAGCTGGCGGGGATAGGCGCTGTAGCCGGCGACGATCATCTTCGGGCGATGCTCGCGAGCGAGGGTACGCACGTGGTCGTAGTCGATGCGCTCGTCGGACTCGCGCACGCCGTAGTGGACGACGCGAAAGAACTTGCCGGAGAAGTTGACCGGGCTGCCGTGCGTGAGGTGGCCGCCGTGCGAGAGGTCCATGGCGAGGACCGCATCGCCCGGCTGTAGCTGCGAGAAGTACACCTCCATGTTCGCCTGCGAGCCCGAGTGGGGCTGCACGTTGGCATGGTCGGCGCCGAAGAGGGCCTTGGCCCGGTCGATCGCGAGCTGCTCGGCGACGTCGACGAATTCGCAACCGCCGTAGTAGCGCTTCCCGGGATACCCCTCGGCGTACTTGTTCGTCATGATCGAGCCCTGTGCTTCGAGCACGGCTCGGCTGACGACGTTCTCCGAAGCGATGAGCTCCAGGTTGTGCTCCTGGCGCTCTGCCTCGCGGCGAATGGCGTCGAAAATCTCCGGGTCGACGGTCTGCAGCTCGCTCGTCATTCGAATCGAATACCTCTCCTAGGTCTGTCGGTTGCTGTCGATGTACGAGATCACGTCCTGGACGGTGCGGATCTTCTCCGCTTCCTCGTCCGTGATCTCCATATCGTATTCCTCTTCGAGGGCCATGACCAGCTCGACGATGTCGAGCGAGTCCGCACCGAGATCCTCGATGAACGACGCATCGGTCGTCACCTCGCTTTCGCTCACGCCAAGCTGCTCGCAGACGATTTCCCGGACCTTGGCTTCGACGTCGGATGGCATCGATTCCTCCCTCTCCTCACATATGAAGGCCACCGTTCACACCGATGACCTGACCCGTGATGTAGGCCGATTCGGGTCGCGTCAGAAAGGCGACCGCGTCGGCAACCTCTTCGACCGTACCCAACCGGCCCGCTGGAATTCGCTTGAGATACTCCGCGCGCACGGCGTCGGGCAAGCCCGCTACCATTTCCGTGTCGATGAAACCCGGAGCCACGGCATTGACCGTGATGTTGCGTTGCGCCAGCTCGCGGGCCACCGACTTGGTGAAGCCGACGAGGCCCGCCTTCGCGGCGGCATACGCGCTCTGCCCGGCATTGCCCGTTTCGCCGATCACGGACGTGATGTTGACGATGCGGCCGTAGCGGGCACGCAGCATGGTGCGTGCGGCTGCCCGGGTGCACGCGAACGTGCCGCGCAGATTCACCGCGAGCACGCGATCCCAGTCTTCCGTGCTCAGGCGCAGCACCAGATTGTCGATGGTCATGCCGGCATTGTTGACGAGGACGTCGATGCGGCCGAGCCGCTTGGCGACGGCGGAGATGCGCTCGCCGGCGACCTCGGCCTCGGCGACATCGAAACCGATCGTCTCGGCGCTGCCGCCGGCCGACGTGATCGCGGCGGCGGTTGCCTCCGCCCCGGCCTGGCCGGCGACGTAGTGGGCGACGACGTGAAAACCGTCACGACCGAGGCGCAAGGCGATTCCGCGGCCGATGCCCCGGGATGCGCCGGTGATGATGGCGACCGGTTGCTCCACGTGCGTCAACCTTCGAGCTGCTGGCGCAGGAGCTCGGGATTCTCACCGGGAAGACACCGGATCGAGGGAGCGATGCGCCGGACGAGGGCGATGAGGACATTGCCGGGGCCGCTCTCGACGGCCAGCTCGCAACCGGCGCCGGCGAGCGCTTCGACCGATTCTTGCCACCGCACCGGCTCGGTCACCTGGCGAACGAGGAGGTCGGCGACGTGGTCGGGTCCGGGGTAGGCACGGGCTTCGACGTTGCTGAAGACAGGGAAGCGAAGCGGAGCGAAGGAAATCGACGCGAGCGCCGCGCGCAGGCGTTCCGCAGCAGGGGCCATCAGGGCGCAGTGAAAAGGTGCGCTGACTTCGAGTCGAAGGGCGCGGCGCGCGCCGCGTTCCTTCGCGAGGGTGGCGGCGCGGTCGACGGCGGCTGCGTGGCCGGCGATGACGATCTGCCCGCCTCCGTTGAGATTGGCGGGAGAGACGACCTCGTCTTCGGCGGCTTCGCGGCAAAGCTGGTCGACGTCCGCAAGCTCGAGGCCGATGATCGCAGCCATGGCGCCGACGCCGACGGGAACGGCTTCCTGCATGGCGCGGCCGCGCTCGCGAACCACGTGGAGAGCATCGGCGAGAGTCAGGGATCCGGCGCACACGAGGGCGCTGAACTCTCCCAGGCTGTGGCCCGCTGCCCATGTCGGCGTGAGCCCGAGCTCGCTTTCGACCACGCGCGCCACCGCGGTGCCGGCGGCGACGAGGGCCGGCTGGGCGTTCTCGGTGCGCGTCAGCTCTTCCTGCGGGCCCTCGAAACAGAGCTGGCCGAGGGCGAAGCCGAGGACGTCGTCGGCCTCTTCGAACACGGCGCGAGCGACGTCGAAGCGCGCGACCAGGTCACGCGCCATTCCGACCGATTGCGACCCCTGGCCGGGGAAGAGGAGGGCGAGGCCGGACGACATGGATGCCGGATCAGCCGCGATCCCGGCTCACTCGTCGACTTCGATGACCTTGCGGCCGCGGTATACGCCACACGCAGGACAGGCACGGTGCATGACCGTTGGCGAGCCGCACTCCTGGCATTCGATCACGTTGGGTGCCGTCAGCGCATCGTGCGCACGTCGCTTGTCGCGCTTGGTCGACGACGTTCTGCGCTTGGGAACTGCCATGGTGAATCTCCTTCTCCTTACCCGCGCCGATGGCTTGCGGAAGCCACTCGGCGATCAGCGTGAAACCTTCAGGTCTCGAAACACGGCCAACCGCGGGTCGCCGACGTCTTCGCGGCATCCACAGTCGACTTCGTTGCGATTTGCGCCGCACTGCGAGCACAAGCCCCGGCAGTCGTCGCGGCACAGGGGGCGCGTCGGCAGCGCGAGGATGATCTGCTCGCGAACCAACGGCGACAGATCGACCTCTTCTCCTTCATAGAAACCGAGGTTGACGTCGTCGTGATCCTCGACGCCCTCGCGTTCGGCTTCGTTGCGCGGCGCGAGCACCACCGAGAAGTCCGTGTCGAGGGGAAACTCGTACTGCTCGAGGCAGCGCGCACACTGTCCCCGGGGACGGCTGGCGATGTGCCCCGAGAAGAACAGGTCGAGGCCGGCCCGATGGAAGTGAACCGACACCGGCGTCTTCTCGGGAAACTCGAAATCCGCGACGTCGCCGTGCTTCAGCTCACCGCCGAGGCTCGCCGTCAACTCATCGAAGACGAGGTGCTTCTCGGCCTCTTCGATGTCGTGCACCTGGATCTTCACCGCCGCCCGCGCTCCCGCAAAGAAAGATCGCCGAACGTAGCCGAGCCGGCTTGGCTGGTCAAGGATCGCTCGGGCGATTTCGACGCTGTGCGGGTGACTTGCGCGGCTCCTCCGCGGCGGAACCGAGACCTCGGTCGACCTGCCTCTCGAGGCGACGGAGACGGCGCAGCGCCTCCGCGAGGCGGGGCAGGGCGGCGGCCGCGCGACGGAACGATTCGATCGGTTGCTGCGGGAATCCGCCGACCGTGCTGCCGGCATCGACATCGCTCACCACGCCGCCACGGGCGGCGACGCTGGCGCCGTCGCCGACGGCCAGATGCCCGGCGGTCCCCGCCTGCCCCCCCATGCGCACGAATCGACCGAGCCGCGTGCTGCCCGACAATCCCACCTGAGCCGCCAGCATCGTGCCGGCACCGACCGTGCAGCCGTGCGCAATCTGTACGAGGTTGTCGATCTTCGCGCCGGCGCCGATGCGTGTGACGCCGATGGCGGCGCGGTCGATCGCCGTCTGGGCGCCGACTTCGACGTCGTCCTCGAGGATGACGGTCCCCGCCTGGGTGATCTTGCGAATGCCGCCGGCGGCGGGCGGATGCCTCTGGGGGTGTCGAGGTAGCCGAGGCGATCGGCGCTGATCACGCAGCCCGGTTGCAGGCGAACGCGGTTGCCGATGGTCACGCGTTCGCGGACCGTCACGTG
>CALJUJ010000189.1 GCA_937975525.1 uncultured bacterium | reverse complement strand
AGCCAGCTGTTCGCCGACGACCCCGACGTGCCCCTGGTGGTGCCCGAGGTGAACGCCAGCGACCTCGCCGACTTCCGCCTGCGCGGCATCGTCGCCAGCCCCGATCCGGCGACGATCGCTCTCGGCGTGGTCCTCAACCCGATCCGCGAGAATGCCGGCCTGCAGCGCGTCGTGGCGACGTCGATCGAACCCGCTTCGGGGATCGGTCGTGCCGGCATCGAAGAGCTGCAGCGGCAGACGGTCGACCTGATGCAGGGCCGCTCGCCCGAGCATGCGAGCTTTCCACACCGCATCGCCTTCAACCTGTTTCCGCAGATCGGCGAGCTCCTCGCCGGAGGCAGCTCCAAGGACGAGGCGATTACGGCCGCCAGTCTACGCCGCGTCCTCGATCACCCGGATCTCGTCGCCAGCATCACCCGCGTGCGCGCGCCACTTTTCTTCGGCCAGGCCTTGTCCGTTTTCGTCGAGACCGTCGAGCCGATGGCCGAGGAGGACGTCGCGGCGGTGCTGCGCTCGGCTCCGGGGCTGGTCCTGCCCGAGGGCCTGGAGGGCGGAACCTACCCGACGCCGGCCGACGTCGTCGGCGAAGATGCGACGTTCGTCGGACGTATCCGCGTCGACGCCGCGCTCGGGACGATCGACCTCTGGACGGTCGTCGACAGCGTGCGCAAGGGCGCTGCCGTCAACGCCGTACAGATCGCCGAGCTGCTGGTGCGCGACCACTTCTGATCGCCGGTGCGCTACCAGCTGACGATTGCCTACGACGGCACCGCCTTCCACGGTTGGCAGCTGCAGCCAGGTAGGCGAACCGTGCAGGGAGTGCTCGAAGAGGCTCTGCGCAAGCTGACCGGCGAAGAGCGACGCATCGCCGCAGCCGGCCGCACCGACGCCGGTGTCCATGCCGACGGCCAGGTGGTCGCCTTCGACCTCGCGAGCGGGTGGGAGCCGCGCAAGCTGCAGCTCGGGCTCAACGCCGTTTCGCCGGGCGACGTTGCCGTCAAGCAGCTCAGCGAAGTGGATGAGGCATTCGACCCGCGCCGCTGGGCGACGCGCCGCAGCTACGTCTACCGCATCTGGAACGCCCATTGGGATTCGCCGTTCCTGCGACGGTACGCCTGGCGCCTCGGCCACGAGCTCGACGTCGAGGCGATGCGTACGGCCGCTGCGGCGCTGGTCGGCGAGCACGACTTCACGTCGCTGCGCGCCGCCGGTTGCGATGCCGAGTCGCCGGTGCGTCGTGTCTTCAGGAGCGAGGTCGAGCAGCGCGACGAGCAGATCCTCTACACCGTGGAGGCCACGGCCTTTCTCCGGCACATGGTCCGCAACATCGTCGGTACGCTGGTCGAGGTCGGCCGTGGTGTTCGGAGCGCGGCGACGATCCCCCCACTGCTCGCCACAGTCGACCGCGCCCTCGCCGGCGCCACGGCGCCGGCGCGCTGACTCACCCTCGTCGAGCTCCGCTACGACGTACGCGCGCAAGCCTCCGCTTAGCCTTGTCCAAAAAAAGAGGCGCGACCGCATGGCGGTCGCGCCTCTCGCATCAGGTCGTGATGGCGCGGCTCAGAAGGTCGCCGCGACGCCGGCGCCGATGCCCCAATCCAGCGCCGTGTTGGTGAGATTGACCAGCCCCGTGGGACGGAACGTGACGTTGTCCGCGAGCGGCAGGTCGACGCCGGGGAGCAGCGCGATGTCGTGCCACTTCTCGCCGAACTGGTCCCACAGGCGACCGTTGAGCTCGAGGCGCAGTGCGTAGAATTCGCTGCCCCGCAGGATCGTGTGGGCGCTGTAGTTCAGCACCTCCTCGACGTCGTCGTCGGTGTAGAAGTTGTAACCGATGTGGGCGCCGACGGCGATGCGGCCGACCTGGTAGCGCGAGGAGATGAAGGGGTTGAGGCCGAGCTCGCCGGTGCTGGTGCCGGTGCGGCTACCCTCGGCGTCGAATCCTGCGCCGGTGCGGACCGTACGCGCCTTTTCCGCAAGCCCGTTCCACGGCGGCGTCGACAGCTCGAGGCCGCCGCCGAGCACGCAGTTGGCCGCCACTTCCTGAACGAACTTGCCGTAGACCACGATGTCACCGACGTCTTCGAACGTCGTCGACGACCCGTCGTCGCGCTTGAAGGACTCGATGATGCCTTGGATCTTCAGGCCCACCTCGGCGTTCTTGGCGACGCCGTAGGAGCCGATCAAGTCGAACGTGGCGCCGCGGATGTCCTCGACGCCGATGACCCGCTGACCGATCGTGTTCAGTCGCGTGCAGTTCTTGCGCAGCGGTCCGCGGCAGTCGGGATCGCCGCCGTCCTCGTTGTCCTCGACGCGGAAGGCGCGAACTTCGATTCTGAACTTGTTCTGCTCGACCGTCGCTGCCTCGCGGATGTAGTTCGCCCACACGCGATCGGCGTTGGTGACCTCGACCTTCGGCTTCTCTCGTTGTGCCTCTGCGCCCGCGGCCACCGCGAGCAACGACAGCCCGGCAAGGCTGGCGATCGTCCACCTCTGCGCTGCACCCTTCATCGCTCCTCCTTCACGCCAGCGACCTGGCGTCGTCCCGCTCGTGTTGTGCCGGTGTTGGCGTGGCGGACGATACGTCGCCCAATTCGACGATGTCAAGAAAACGTCCGCGCCCCGTCGCGTACGCGAAAGCCGCTGTTGACGCGGACTTAGGCGCGACGCGCCGCCATCAGGCGGCGCGCGTAGAGGGCGGACTCGTCGCTGCCGCCCGCGCCCAGCATGCGCCCGAGCTCGGCGACCCGCTCGTCTTCGTCGAGCTCGCGAGCGCTGGTCACGGTGCGACCGTCGCGAACGTGCTTGGCGATGGCGAGGTGGTGGTCGGCGAGCGCGGCGATCTGCGGCAGGTGGGTGATGCTGAGCAGCTGGCGGTGTCGGGCGAGCGCATGCAGCCGTTGGCCGACGGCTTCCGCCGTCGCGCCGCCGATGCCCGCGTCGACCTCGTCGAAGATCAAGGTGGCGACCTCTCCGGCCCCCGCCGTCAGCGCCTTGAGCGCGAGCATCACTCGCGACAGCTCGCCGCCCGAGGCGATTCGAGCGAGGGGGCGCGGCTCCTCCCCGGGGTTGGCCGACAGGTAGAACTCGACCTCGTCCGCGCCCGCGGGCCCGATTCGATCGTCCTCGCGAGCGCCATCGGCGTCGGCGTGGAAGACCACGCGCACCACGGCGCCTGCCATGCCGAGCGTCGCGACTTCGGCGGCGAGCTTTTCCTCGAGCGCTTCTGCGCTTGCTCGTCGCCGTGCCGACAGGGCTTGGGCTGCCGTCCACGCGGCGCCCGCCCGGCGTTCCCGGTCCTCTTCGAGCGCTTCGATGTCGGCGTCGCCCGCTTCGAGCTCCCGCAGCTCGTCCTCGACCGCTTCGAGGCGGACAGCGAGCTCGTCTGCGTCGCAGCCGTACTTGCGCTCGAGACGACCGTACAGTGCGAGGCGGTCCTCGATCTCTTCGAGCCGGGCCGGGTCGGCGTCGATCGACTCGCCGGCGCGCCGCAGCTCCAGGGCGACGTCTTCGACCTGCGCGAGCGCGTCGCGGAGGACGGCGGCGCGCGTGCCGAAGTCCGCGTCGATGCGACCGGCCTCGTCGAGGCTCGCGGCGATGCGGCCGAGTGCGTTGGCGATCGCCTGATCTCCGGTGGACA
>CALJUJ010000188.1 GCA_937975525.1 uncultured bacterium | reverse complement strand
CGTTGTCGTCTTCCTGATCGAGAGCGTCGCCGCGTCGCCGCCGACGTCTACGCCCGAGACCGTCGCCGCCGTGCTGATCACCCGCGTCGCGTGCGCCGAAATGACCAGCGCCGTCGTGCCGGCCGGCACAGTGAAGTCAACGGCGATCGAGGAAGCCGACACGGGCGTTGCGCCGCCCCGGGCAAGTAGCTGCACGTCGCCGCCCGGCGTCGCCGTCGGGGTTGGCGTGTTGGTCGGCGTGTTGGTGGGCGTATTCGTGCTCGTCGGCGTATGGGTCGGCGTGTTCGTAACGGCGGGCGTGTCGGTCGGCGTCGGGGTCGGAGCAACCTCGCTGATCGCCACGTATCCGGCAATCTCGAGCAGGAAAACGTCGGGCGATGAGTCGGTCGACGTGATCCCCGCCTGCAAGGCGTTGACCCCGGATTCGGTCCATGCCGACGTCGTGTCGGGGTCCACCGCGAAGACGAACAGTTGCGTAGGCGCACCAACGCAAGAGTCGTAGTCGATCGAGTTGTTGGACGGCGACCGACTTGATGTCGTCGTGCTTGATCCGCTGACGACCTGCCAGTCGTACCCGCCGTTGCCGTTCGCCTCGAGCCGCGAGCGGATCACGACCTTGACGCCCTCGACAGCCTCGCCGGTGCCGAGCGTGATGTCCTCGAGGTTGTAGCGCCCGCGGTCGCTTGATGCGTCGAGAGCGCAGTATCCGGCGTCGTCCTGGTCGCTGACCGTGGCGAATCCGCCGCCGCCGCCCTGCGCTCCGTTGCACCCGGTGATGTCCACGTTGCCGTCCGGGCGGATCGGCTCGACCCGGCCCGCGCCGAGCTCGCCGTTGGCGAATCGCGCGTCATCCCACCAGTAGTCCGAGTTGTGATTTGACGGCGACCCGAAGCGGTGCCGCATCGGCGTGTTGATCGAGGAGTTGTCGCCGCCCGTGGCCGTGGCGAACGACACCCCATCGAGCTTGCATTCGATCTCGGGGTCGTCGGTAACGCCGTCAGACGGGTGCGTGTAGGTGATCGTGATTCGGTGCCAGGTATCCTCGCTCGCCGCCGTCTCGTCGATGTAGGTCAACGAACCGCCGTCCTTCCACCAGCACTCCAGGTTGCCCGAGGAATCCTGCCGAAGCTCCGCAAAGACCGTAGTGTCGACGGAGATTCCGCGCAGTGAATAGACGGTCGTGTAGCCGGAGACGGGCGTCGAATCGAGACGCAGGTAGCCTTCGAGCGTTGAGTCCGCCGAGAAGCCGAAGTTGTTGATGACGAGGTCGACGTACTGGCCCGACCCGGTGATCTTCAGCGCACCGTCGCCCGTGCGCTTCGTGGTCGCGTCCCACGTCGGAGAGCCGGTCGGCGAGTAGTACAGATCCCACCCGTCGTCCGAGTCGAAGCCGTAGAGCCCGTCGATGTCGACGGCGAGGCTAGGCGTACTCGAACATGCCAGTGAAATTGCGAACAGACCAACGAGCCCCAGGGTCCGCACATACCAGTTCGCAAGCCGCATATCTCTGCCTCGCTTCCATCGTGCCGCCAGCCGATGTTTCCCGAAACGCATCGCCGATGACTTCCCCGCTCTGCGCGACGACTCGATACCTTCCAGCGCCAAGGCCGATGAACCCAACGCGGTCAAGGCGCGACGCATCGGCCGGCAGCGTCGCGTCGATCAGCGTTTCCGAGTTCAGCACGTACAGCCGCATCGCCACCGCCGTGAAGCTCGCCGTCTTCTCGCCGCCGTCGAGCAGTTCCAGCGACCGCGACGACACCGCCGAGGCAATCCAATCCGAAGGTCGCGTGATCGGCCCGTACTCCACCGTGCGGTTCGCAATCCGGTACGTCTGCACCGCCGCGCGGCACGCGGTGCCCGGCGCGAGAATCACCTGAGACGACCTGGCCGTGATGGGCACGAGCACGGCGCTGCGCCCCGGGAAGCCGATCTGCGCGGACGCCGCCGTCTCGGTCCAGAACACGAACCCGTCGGGCCTCGGCGCCTCCGGGCGTTCCGGCTCGGGCCACGTCCACTTGAACGTCACGATCTGCAACCCGCCGACTACCACCGTCTCGAAGTCGAGCGCCCCGGGCGGGTCGGCCGTAATCCCTCGGTCGCGGTGCAGCAAGTACCGCCGCATCCCCTCGACCGTGCGCGGCACCGAAGCCCGCGCGACTGGATTCGTTACGGATTCCATCGCAGCGGCGTCTTCGCCACGAAATCGGCATCGAGTACGTGAAGCTCGAAGTCTGGACCTGAGCTGCACTCGACCGACACCGAAGCGAACCGCCCCTTCTGCGCAAGGTCGACGAACGTCACTCGCGGGTGAACGATCGCTTCGGGGTCGCCGGCGCCGTACGGCTGCGATTCGGCGTCGGCCACCTGCTTGTCGTACCGGACGGCCATTTCCATCGCGCCGCGAGCCCGCGCGGTAGCGACCAGTCGGCGCACCTGCGCTTCCGAGTATCCAGGGTCGAGCTGCCGGCTGGCCGTGCGCACCCGCGAGACGATCGCATCGCCGTTGTCGGTCGTGCCGGTGTCGTACTGGCGTAGCTGGCCGTCGTCGCCGCCGATGATGAGATCCGAGTCGTCGCCCTCGCCGTCAAGGGTCGTGGCTGCCGACATATCGACGCCGGGTACGTAGGACCACGCGATTCGCGGGCCTTCGTCGCTGGAGATGTAGTGAGCGACGTACGCCCCGGAATGGCTCGGGGATAGCTTCACCCAAAGCTGACGGCGCGTCCGCACGTAGGCGGCGACCGCCTCGGTGTACTTGGACCCCGCACTGCTCCCGCGGAACAACGCGCGGATCGGCCGCGATAGCTCGATCGCCTCGTCGCCGCCGCGCGGTAGCAGGAACACGCCGTCCTCCGACACGTACGCAATCCCCTCGGGGAGCACGACAACGGAGCGATGCGCCACGCAGCCAATCTCCGAAATCTGCTGCAGCGACCCTCCGAACTCGATGTCGCCCTCGAAGACCCACACGCCCGAGTCCTTCAAGATCGCGAGCCGGTCGCCGTCGGCCTCCAACCCGGTGATCGTCCCTGCCCTCGGATCGCCCACGGAAAGCTGGAACTGCGGCGGCCACGATTCCACGTCGTTGATCGCGCTGGCATAGACCGAATACGCGAGTTCGGCGGGGGCCGTCGCCCACATGCGGTTTCGCCACAGAGCCGCGTAGGGTCCGCGCTGCGCCGCCGACGGGCCGGTGACGAAGCTCCTGCCATCAAACCGCTTCACCGGATTCGCGCCGTCGAAGACGAACGTCGCGTCGAGCTCCTGCCACGGCACGAACCGCGGGCGGTACGGCGTCGGCAGCACGTCGTCAAGCGCGCTGGCCCCGATCCCGCTGGTGATCTCGCCGCCCGTCGTCAGCGTGTAGTGCGGCCGGTAGGCTTTCGAGCCGGTCTTGAAGTACCGCCCGACAATCATCGTCGCGACGCGCTCGAGATTCACGTAGGCGTAGATTGCGACGTACTGGACTTGGGCGAACTGAATGGCGAGCTGCGACTCGACGTCGAGGTAGACCCCGAAGTCGGAAGCGTTCAAGTCGGCCACGGTCAGATCCGACAGTCCCCAGGTATCGCCCGGGCCACCGTACAGGATCGACGCCCACTCGCTCGGCCACTCGACGGTCGTCAGCGCACGGTTGGTGCCGGCCAGCCCGCCGTCGCGCCACAGGCTCACCGTCTTGTCGTAGATCCCGCCTGCCGGCCGCGCTCGCCGCACAATCTCGACGATCACCCCTGAGAGCGTGCTCTCTTGAACTTCCTTCGTGCCATTGTACGGGTCAAGGCAAAGCAAGCCGCGCGACGAGTTGCCGATGTCGCCCATCGCGCACTCGGCGTAGCTCCCGTCAAGCTCCTCGGTGTTCTCGGGGTCGGACCATGTTTCGCCCGACACGCCCTCTTCCTGCCCGACGCACACGGACGTGCCGCTCACCACCGGCCCGACGCGCGCGTAGTGCATCCCCATCGCGTGAATCGGATATGCGACCTCGGGGGATACTTCCGCCCAAGGCGTCCACCCGCGCCTGCCGCGGACGCCGCCGCCGTCTAGGAACTCGACGTTCTGCGCCTCGAGCAAGGCGTTCGGGGGGACAGCGAAGCCGGCCTGCTGCGACGCGCCGTCGGGGTCAGACGGAATCCAAAGTCCGCCCGTAAAGTCTGTCCACCGGGCGCGCGGCATCCTCTACCATCCGCCCTCGGACACCGGCACCCTGGACGGCCGATCGTTGTGCAGCCGCCCGCGCATCCGCGCCTTTGCTTCCTCCCACCTGGCCGTCATCAGCGGCACCATCGCCGCCGTGTCCTGCGCGAAGAACGCGCACCGCAGTTTCACCCCGTCGATTACCGACGGAAGCTCGCGCTGCATGACCAGCGTCAGCTCGTCGTTGTCGGGCATGTCGCCCGGGTTCGTCTCGTAGACCACCTGCAGCTCGACGCCGGCGTTGTCGGCGTTGCACGGCGGCAAGACCTCGATGACCTGCCGGTTCGGGAACTGCCGCCACCACATCGGACGCCCGACCGCCGTCTGCCCCATCGTCAGCCGACGATCGGCGAAGTCGGCGTCGGTCAGCCGTTCCAGCTTCGCGTTCCACGGATAGGCGTAGACGTCGAGCACTTCGACCTGGTGCGCCTGCCCCGACGTGATCTCGCGAACCTCGTACGTCCGCTGATTCAGCACCGTGCGGAACGTCGCCGTCCGCCGAAGGTCCAAGGCGTTCGCCTGCGCCAGCTCGAGCAGCACGAGCTCGAAGGCGGGCTTGACGATCGCGTCCTTGAAGCCGTCGGACGTGTCGCCGAGCTCGCGGGCGGCGTGGTCGATGATTTCAGACTTCGTCATTTCCAGCACCGTACGTAGACCGTGCCGTTGCCGAGCGTGAACGCCGCCGGGACAAGGTCTTGAATCGCCACGATCACGTAGTCGGCCTGCAGGGGTCGCGCATGGACGACACGGTTCGGGGCGATCCCCAGGCTATCGTAGGAGCCAGCGCAAACGTGCTGCAGCGTGACCCCGGAGACTTCGACCGGAACCGTGTGAAACGTCTTTGGGTCGTTCGGGTCGACCGCCGTGTCCTCGATGTCGACCGAGGGCGTGGGCACGTTGGTTGCCCAACAGCGCGACCCGTCGGTGCCGTCGCAGTAGCAGAACTCCTCGGTCGACGTGTCGTAGGACATCCGCCCACGCTCAGAGCTTGCGTTGCAATCGGCCGTCGGCGGCGACCCGGCGTTATTGTCGCCGACCTGCAGGTAGTGCCCGTCGGGGACGTGCCACGCGCTCTGCGGATCGTCGGTGAACACGCCGGCGGCGGGCGGCACCGTCGCGCCCAGGAAAGCAACGCCGGGCTCGACCCGGATGCCCGTGAAGTACGTGGTCGAAGCCAGTGGCGTGTACCGCACCGAGAAGCCCGACTGCGTCAGATCGAGCGCCCACGACGTTCCGCCGGTGATCTCGGGAACGGCAGTGGTCGTGCGCGGGATCGAGTTGAACCCGAGCGACCACTCGCCGGTGCGCGGTATGCCGTTCGAGTCCAACCGCTCGCCGATGAAAAACGGGACGCGCCCGGAACCTGAGTCGATACGCACGAACCGGCTTTCGTAGTCGCCCTGGCCCACGTCGATATGGAACTGCTGCGTCGATGGGTTGACGTTCAGCCCGAAGTAGCCGGCGCCGTCGTCGCCCGTCTCGAAGTACAAGTCGCCCACCGAGTAGCCGTCGGCATCGGCGTTCGCGAACGGCACCTGGCCCGCCTCGATGTCCGTCGGGAGCTGGCCGTATTCGGGCTTCAACAGCCCGGTGTCGGCGTCGAACAGCGACGCGATGATGTCCATGTTGCCGTTCACCCAAAGGTGCCAATCCGGCGTCTGGTACGCGGGCTTGCACAAGTCCAGCGGGTCGGTGAGCGTGCCGCCGGCCGCGCAGATGGGCGGCGTCGGCGAAGGCGTCGGCGAAGGCGTCGGGCCGGTAGTCGGCGTTCGCGTCCAGCACATTCCCGTTTGACCAGAGCACACGGCATCGAAGACCGGCGTGTATCCGGCCGGCGGCGTCGGGGTGGTCGTAGGGTCCCATCCGGCACAGGCGAATACGGGATCGTTGGCGAACTGGATGCAAGCTGGTGCAGTGCTCAACACTTCGGTCGGAGTCGGGGTAAACGTCTCGGTCGCCGTGAACGTCGCCGTCGGCGTTCCGGTCGTGGTCGCCGTTGGCGTAAACGTCTTCGTCGGCGTCGGGGTGATCGTCGGGGTGTTCGGCGGCGTCGGCGGGCTCAACCCCCACGCCAGCCTGCTGCTGGGGCCGCGCCCCGAGGCCCGGCGGTCGCGCCCCTCCGTCCACCTCCCCCCCGCCACACACCCCCCCCGCCCCGCGCCCCTGTACA
>CALJUJ010000187.1 GCA_937975525.1 uncultured bacterium | reverse complement strand
CGAGCTCCCGCTGGCGCTCCGCCTCGCCCACCGGCCCGCGCTGCTGTTCGGCGACATCTACGTCGAGATGCGCCTCGACTTCATCGACCTGCGCGGCTGGGAGGTCGTCGCGCCAGGCATCTCCGCCTTCACCGTCGGCACGAAGCGCCCCCCGACGCCGATCGACGTCGACGCACGGTGGTTCGCCCTGCGCGGACCGCACGCGACGCTACTCGTGTGGCTCGACCTCGGTAGCTCGCTGGAGTCGACTCGGGTCCGACTCGTCTACGACGACAGCCCGTCGCCCGATCCTCCCGAAGACGTGCCGGGCGAGCGGCCGGGGATCGGCTTCCGCATCGATCGCTGGGACGACGTACCCGCCGGCGCTCACCACCTGCGCGCGCGGGCCTGGGCTCTACCGCCCGACATGTCTCTGGAAGCGTTCCTCGGTGCGCTGCAGAACCCGCTGCAGGTTCGCGTCATCGCACCATGGCCGCAGGTCAGCGGCGATGGCGGTTCAGAAACGCCGCGACCGCATCGGTGAAGGCGTCGTTGCGGTCCCCGGCGACCATGTGCCCGGCGCCGGAGACGTCGACGAATTCCGCTTGCGGCGCATGCTCGAGAAACTCGGCCGCACCGGCCTCGCTGACGACGTCGCTCATCCGCCCGCGCACGAGCATGGTCGGCACCCGCAGCTGCTCGGCGGCGCGCAGCAGCCGGTCCGGCTGCTGCGAGGCCGTCGGCCGGCGGGTGCCGTCGACGAAGCGTGGATCCCAGTGCCAGCGGAAGCGGCCATCCGGGCGCCGGCGCAGGTTCTTGGCCAGGCCGCTGAGGTCGTCGGGTCGCTTGCGGTGCGGCAGGTACGAGGCGATCGCGTCGGCAGCCTCGTCCAGGCTCGCGAAGCCGTCGAGGCCGCCGCGCATGAACTCGATGATCCGTGCGACGCCGTCCGCTTCGAGCCGCGGCGCACAATCGACGAGCACCACCGCGGCGAGTCGGCACCCCGCTTCGCCGGCGGCGAGTAGCGTCGTCAAGCCGCCGAGCGATGCGCCGACGACGGCCGGCGGTCGATCGAGTCCGTCGACCACCGCGATGAGGTCCGCAACGTAGGCATCGATCGCGTAGTCGCCGTCCGCCGCCCAATCGCTGTCGCCGTGGCCGCGCATGTCGAGCGCGATCGCGCGCCAGCCGGAGGCAGCGAGGGCCTCTCCGGGCCCGCCCCAGGCGTGTCGCGTCTGACCGCCACCGTGCAGCAGCAAGACCGGCGGGCTCTCCGCATCGCCCCAAACGTCGGCGGCGAGCTTCAGGCCGCCCGCTCCGATCAAGTGGGTGGCTGGGGCACGCGCCGCAGAAGCCACCTGTTCGAGGGGTGTATCGAGGCGAAGCGACATCCGATTTTCGTGGCAGTCTTCCGGCGGCGGCGCAAGCCTGGGCGGTGACCGCGTCGAAGGCCATTCTGAATTTCGATCCCCACGGGCAGGGAGAGTCCGCCTTTCCGCGCAGCGGCCCGGAGGGTGCTTGCGCACGATGGCGACTCTCCCCCAACGAGCGCTTCGCGATACTCGCTGGCAACGGCCCTGCAGGCACGCTAGGGGTCGGTCGAATGCCCGTACGCTCGCTCCTCGCCATTCTCGTTCTCGCGCTCACCGCGCCGACGTCCCTGCAAGCGACGACCCTCGACCTCGCTACGGTCGCCCCGGGAGCCCCTGGCGTGCTGCGGCTGCACGGATCCACCGGCAACGGCGTCTTCGGGGTCCCGGTCGCCGGCGGCGCCGACGTCGACGGCGACGGCCACGTCGACGCCGCCATGGCCGCGATGATCGCCAACCCCAATCGCGTCGACCGTGCCGGGATCGTCTATCTCCTGTTCGGCGACGGCACGGTCGGCGCGACGCTCGACAGCGCCGCCCCAGGGGGTCGCATCCTCGAGATCCACGGCGTCGCGCCCCAAGAGAACGCCGGCAACGAGATCTGGATCGACGACGTCACCGGCGACGGCCTCGGCGACGTCATCGTCGGCCGCCAGAACTTCGGCACCAGCATTCCGCGCGCGGGCCTCGGCGCCATCAGCATCGTCGTCGGTAGCCCGGCGTTGCGCGGGCTCGCGGCGGCCGCCACCCCGCTCGTGCTCGACGCCCCGCCGGCCGGCGTCCAGATCTTCTCGATCGTCGGCGCCCAGGTGTTCGGACGCCTCGGCATCTGGATGCGCACCGGTGACGTCGACGGCGACGCCATCGCCGATCTCGCCGTCGGCGCCGACCAGGAGATGCACGATCGCGCCCGCCACGCCGGAGCGGTCTACCTCGTCCGCGGCGGCCCGCACCTCGCGGCCACCGCGACCGTCGTTCTCGACGGCTTCGACCCGGCCGCGAGCGATCCACACCCGCTGCGAGGGCATCTCGCGCGCATCGTGCCTCCCGGGGGCTCGACCGAGTTTCACCTCGGGGCGACGTGCCAACTCGCCGACCTGGACGGCAACGGCCGCGCCGAAGTGCTCGGCGCGGCGGCGCTCAATCGGGCCGGGGCGACGCTACTCGCTCGCGGCGGCGAGCCGGGCAGCGCCCACGCCATCGGCGGTGGCCCCGACGGCATCCTCTACATCGCCTGGGACGAAAACTTCCCCGCCACGCCCTGGGACGAATCCCAGTGGTTTCGCATCGACGAGTCGCCCGGTGCACGGACGACCGTGCGCGGCGCACGCGGCAACGAGACGTTCGGCGAGGAGATCATCGGTGGCGACGACTACGACGGCGATGGTCGCGCCGACCTGTTCGTCGGCGACATCGTCGGCGACCTGACGCCTGGACGCATTCGTCCGACCTCCGGGGCGGGCTACGTGCTCTACGACGCCGCGTCGCTGCGTGGCCGCACGATCGACCTCGAGACTCCCCCCGCCGACCTCGTGCTCACGACGATCGTCGGTGCCGCGGCGGGCGACATCGCGGCCGACACCGCAGCGCAAGGCGACTTCGACGGCGACGGGCGTCCCGACCTCGCCTTCAGCGCCCCCCATCACGCGCCATTCGGCCGCATCGAAGCCGGCGCCGTGTACGTCTTCTTCGGCCAGGTCGGCCCCTGGCCCGAGCGCATCGATCTCGCCCTCCCCCTGCCGACGGCAGGCTTGCGGGCGACGGTGGTGTTCGGTGCCCGCGGCACCTCCGGCAGCGATACCGGAGACACTCTCGCCTACAGCGCGGCGGCAGGCGACCTGAACGGCGACGGGCGCAGCGAGCTGATCACCAACGAGATGGAGGGCAACGGGCTCGCGCCCGACTCCGCCGACGTCGGCAATCTTCTCGTGCTCGACGGTGCACTGCTCGCCGGCCAAGAAGCCGGAGCGATCTGCCCTCCGCGTCCGCGCGTGGGCTGCAAGACGGCGCTGCCCCGGCGGGCGACGCTGCGGCTGCGTAGTGCTGCCGTGCCGGAGCGGGCGCGACTCGACTGGCGTTGGACGCGCGGCGAGGCGACGACCCTCGACGACCTCGGCGACCCGATGCTCGCGGGCACGGGCTACGCGCTCTGCCTGTACGACGGCAGCGCCGACGTGCAGCCGCGCCTGAGCTTGCGAACGCCGGCCGAGCCCGACTGCGCGGGCGGCGGCTGTTGGCGCACCGCCGGTCGTCGCGGCTTCCGCTACCGCCAGCAGGAAGGCTTACCCGACGGCGTCCAACGCGCCAGCTTGCGCTCCGGAGGCGCCGGGCGTTCATCGTTGCAGGTGCGCAGCCGGGGCCGCGGCGTCCTCCCCGACGGCATGCCGCTGGAGCTGCCCGTGACCGTGCAATGGCTCCGCGACGACGCGCCCGACTGCTGGGGCGTCACCTACCTCGAGAGCCTGCGCAATCAGGCCGATCGCTTCGTCGCCCGCGGCCCGTGACGCGGGTACGGGGCTCCGTGCGCGCCGACCCTTGCGCGTGCGCCCGCGGTTGCTCTACATCGTGACGAGGAAGCAGGACCACCGTCGGACGGTGGTCGCTTCCATCGCGATGCACGAGCACGAGTCGAACGTGGCCACCCAACTGCACGCCCGCGTGCGGACGGCACTGTGGGTGCTGCTCGCCGCGGTCGCCCTCGACCTACCCTTGCGTGTCGGCCTTCATCCCGGGCGCGACCAACTACAGTTCGCGACGATCCTCATCCTGGTCGTCATTCTCGCCCTGCAGCCGCGCCTCCGACGCCTGCCGCCCGCCTGGTTCGCCTGGGCTGGGGTGTTCGTTCTCAACCTCGGCTCGATCGCGCTTCCCTTCGTCGGCGCCGTAGAAACGTACAGCGCCACCATCTCGATCGCCGTCGGCGTCAGCTGCGCCGCGCTGATTCCCTGGGGCGCGCGCGGACAAGCTGGAGTCGTGCTGATTCTCCTCGCGACCGACGCCTGGCGACTGTTGGCGCTGCCGAGGCCGGCGTCGTTTCCCGAGGTGCGCGAGTTCTTCATTCTCGTCTTCGTGTTGGCCGTCTCCCTCTGGGCGGCGCGCGAGCGCGCACGGACCCGCGAGGCGCTGCAGCAAGGCCATCGCCAACGCGAGGACGAGCTCGAGAAGCACCGAAGCTTTCTGCGCCAGGTGCTCGACATCAACCCGCATCTGGTCTTCGCCAAGGACCGTGAAGGTCGCTTCACGCTCGCCAACCAATCGGTCGCCGAAACCTACGGCACGACGGTCGACGAGCTGATCGGCAAGCGCGACGCCGATTTCAACGGGGAAGCGAGCCAGGTCGAGCAATTCCGTAGCGACGACCTCGAGGTCATCGATCGCGGCATCGAGAAATCGATCGCCGCCGAAGTCATCACCGACGCTTCGGGGAAGGAGCGCTGGCTGCGCACCATCAAGCGACCGCTGCCGGGCGAGAACGGGCAGATGCAGGTCCTCGGCGTCGCAACGGACGTCACGGAGCAGCGGCAAGCGCAGCAGCAACTCGAGGAAGAAGCGCGCATCTCCAGCGTCTTGGCGCGGATCGGCCGCGACATCATGTCGTCCTTCAACGAGCCGAGACTCCTCGACCATCTCTGCGCGCTCAGCACCGAGGCGCTCGGTGGAACGGTGGCGCAGCTGTGGACGTTCGACGAAGAAGCGCAGACGTTCACGCCCCGCGGCCAACACGGCATCGATGCAGAGGATTGGGAGGCCCGCCGCTTCGTGCGCATTCCGGCCGTCGAGTTGGCACCGCTGACCGAGTTGGTCGCGCGGCACGACGTCGTCACCTTGTCCGGCAACGATCTCAGCGAGATCGCTGGAGACCGTCTGCTATGGCACGGCGGCGCTGCTTCGGCCCTGCTGATGACCATTCGCAGCAGCGGCGCTGCGGTCGGATACCTCGTCGTCGGCTTCGCCACGGCCGCGCCGCTGCCGGCGGCAACGCGCATCGCGCACGGCTTCGCCCAGCTCGCTTCCCTGGCACTGCACAACTTCGAGCTGGTGGACCAGCTGGAGCGCGTCAACCAGCTCAAGTCGGAATTCGTCGCCACCATGTCGCACGAGCTTCGGACTCCGTTGAACGTCATCATCGGGTACGGCGACCTGCTGCTCGACGGCGCCATGGGCGAGCTGGCGGAGGAGCAGCAAGAGACGCTCAAGCGCATGCAGGCGAACGCCTGGGAGCTTCTCGAGCTCATCAACGCGACGCTCGATCTGAGCCGGCTCGAGTCGGGGCTCGTCGAGCTCGACATGCAGCCGACCGACCTGAAGCAGGTGATCGACGACATCGAGTCGTCCTTTCGCGGTCGCGCCGCCGAGCGCGTCACGTTCGAATGCTACGTCGAACCAGGTCTCGGGCCGATCCGCACCGACCCTGGCAAGCTGAAGGTCATCCTCAAGAATCTCGTCGCCAACGCATTCAAATTCACCAGTGCAGGCAGCGTCCGCGTCGAGGTCAAACGCGATCGCCGCACCGACGAAGTCGTCGCGGACGTCGCCGATACGGGCGTCGGCATCAGCAGCGAGCAGCAGCAGATCATCTTCGAGCCGTTCCGGCAGGGCGACGGGTCGATCAGCCGCAAGTTCGGCGGCGTTGGGCTCGGCTTGCACATCGTTCAGCGACTGGCCGAGATGCTCGGTGGATCGGTGGCCGTACGCAGCGAAGTCGGGCGCGGGTCGACGTTCACGGTGCGCCTGCCGCTGGCGCCGGCGGTAGCGCCCGCGACCGACGCCGCCCGCGAATCTGCGTGATCTTCGTCGGCATCAGCCAAGACCGCTACGAGAGCGGCGTGTGCTTCAGCGACGGCGAACGTGTTCTCTTCGCCGCCAACGAGGAGCGCTTCACTCGGCGCAAGAACCAGGGCGGCTTCCCGCGCAACGCCCTGGAGGCCGGATTCGCGGCCACGGGCGTCGCCCCGGAGGCTGTGGCCCGGGTGTGTTGCGCCGGGACCATGACACCGCCGCTGCCCCTGCGCGCGTTTCCGGCGCTGCACGATTGGCTTTTCGAGGGGGATCGCAGCGGCAAGACGCCCTGGCGCGACCAACTCGTGTAGTGGGCCGCCTTGCGCACGCCGCTGGCGCATACCACCCCCGACGCGCGCCTACGCCGTTGGACCCAGCCGCTGCTCGCTCCCGCCATGCGCCGCCTGCTGCCTCGCGGCGCACGCGCCGCGCGCATCGAGTTCGTCGAGCACCATCGCGCCCACGCCGCCGCGGCATGGCACCTCGCTGGAGGCGGCGACGCGCTCGCCGTGACCGCCGATAGCATGGGCGACGGCGTCTCGGCCACGGTGAGCGACTGCCGAGCCGGCCGG
>CALJUJ010000186.1 GCA_937975525.1 uncultured bacterium | reverse complement strand
CGGCGTCCTCCGGACGGTCCGGCACGCACACGCACCCCGCGCGGACACCGCTCGTCGACAACGCCAGGGGCAGCTCGGAGGTCCCGCCGAGGACCTTCACGCCGTGGATCCGCGAGCCCCAGCGCTCCTGGAGCTGGTCGATGAAACCGACCGGCTCGTAGGTCGAGCTCGGATCCTCGATCAGGGCGCGGCTCAGGTGCTCGCCACCGAGGCCCGCGCCGGCGACCAGGACCTTTTCCCGCACCCGATCGTCCGCCCGCGCTCCGCGGCGTGTCCACGCCCGCAGCAGGTAGCGCGAGCTGGTCAGCAGGAACAGCAGCATCGCCCAATCCAGCATGAACACGGAGCGCGGGTGCGCCTGGCCGCCGAAGAAGTACGTCAGGCCCGCCACGGCGATCGAGCCGACGGTGACGGCCTTGAAGATGGCGACGATGTCCCAGAGGCTGAAGTAGGTCAGAATCGAGTGGTAGCAGCCGAAGTAGACCATCAATGGCGGCCGGACGATGGCGATGATCGCCGCCGTCTCCCAGGCGTACGTGCCGACGTCGCGCCCCGGCTGGACACCGAAGCCCAGGGCGAGCGCGTAGGCCGCGAGCGCCACCCCGACATCGAATCCGAGCAGCGCGATGCGGCGCCGGCGGCGCCACAGGTACTTGAGGCGAAAGGCGCCGCGCACGGTGATCCAGACCCCGCGCACGAGGATGCGCATGTCGCCCCAGAACGTTGCCGTGCGTGCGTACGCCAGGTCGCGCGCGAGCTTCGGGGGAAGGATGTGCTCGACGTAATACCGCTCGGTGTCCTTGAGGCCCTCGGGATACTCGTCGACCTCGTCGCGTCCTTCGATTTGGCTCGGCCCGACGATGCCCGGACGCAGCCCGAGGACCTCGCGCTGCTCGTCGGAGTAGAACTCGACGAAGTACGGATCCTCGGGGCGGGGACCGATGAAGCTCATCTCCCCGCGCAAGACGTTGAAGAGCTGCGGCAGCTCGTCGACCTTCGACCAGCGCAGCAGGGCGCCCAGGCGGGTGATGCGCGGGTCGCGTTTGGTCGTCAGCCGCGAACCCATCAAGTAGGCCCCGTCGACCATGGTGCGAAACTTGAAGATTCCGAAGGGTTTGCCGCCCTGGCCGACGCGACGCTGGCGGAAGAACACGGGCCCGGGCGAATCGAGCTTGACCAGGATCGCCACCAGCGCCAGGAACGGCGCCAGGCAAAGGACCCCGAACAGCGCGAGCATGAAGTCCACGAAATGCTTGGCCCGGAGCCCGGGCCGGGCCATCGACTCCGCAGGGGCATGGGGTGCGTTCATCGCGGGGGCCTCGGCTTCGACGTGCATCGCCTCACGCAATTGCGCACCTGTCCATGTCCATTCGGCCGTCACGCCCTGATCGCGTCACCGACACTCGTCACTTCCCTTCGCAGGCAGGGCCCCACCAACCCGCTCCGGCCTCGCGACCCGAGCTCCTGCAAACCACGTAATTTTACGTTACTCGACTACACCTGGAATCAAAAAACAAACGAAATTCGCGCGTCCGCCGCGCTCCGCCAGTCAGCGCTCGTTTTGCGCAAGAACCCGCAGCAGCGTCGCCGCCACGTGGTCGACGTCGGCGTCGCTCATGCGCGTGAAGAACGGCAAGGAAATCAGGGTGTTCCCCGCGTCTGTCGCAACCGGGAGATCGGCGTCGCGGAGGCCGAACGTGTCGCGGTAGTAGGAGTGCATGTGGAGCGGAATGAAGTGAACGCCGGTCCCGATTCCTTCCGCCTTGAGCAGCTCGATCACCTCGTCGCGGCCGACCCGCAACGTCTCGGGTCGCACCCGCACCGTGAAGAGATGCCAGCCGGTCTCCACTTCCGGCCGAATCGTCTGCAGCCGCAAGTGCTCCGAGCCACCGAGCAACTCGGTGTAGCGGGCGGCGATCGCGATGCGACGCGCGTGCATCTCCGGCAGCCGCTTGAGCTGGACGAGACCCATCGAAGCCGCCGCGTCGGTCATGTTGTACTTGAACCCTGGCGACGAAACGTCGTAGCGCCACGACCCGACCGACGTGTAGCGCTTCCAGGCGTCGCGGCTCATCCCGTGCAGACGGCGCATCCGCACCCGGTCGGCGACCTCGCCGTCGTGCAGGGTGAGCATGCCGCCCTCGCCGGTGGTCAGGTTCTTGGTCGCATAGAAGCTGAACGCCGTCATCGCGCCGATCGAGCCCACCTTCCGCCCGCGGTACGAGGCCGGAATCGCGTGCGCCGCGTCCTCGATGACCGTGAGCCCGTGCGCACTCGCGATTTCCTGCAACTCGTCCATCGGCGCCGGATGGCCGGCGAAGTGCACGGGCAGAATCGCTCGCGTGCGTGGCGTGATCTTGCGGGCGACGTCCTCGGGATCGATGTTGAGGGTGTCCGCGGTGCAGTCGGCCAGAACCGGACGACCGCCGGCGTGGATGATGGTCGCGCCGCTGGCGGCAAAGGTGAGGCTGGTCGTGATCACCTCGTCGCCGGGCTTCATGTCGAGCGAATCGAGCGCCAGATGCAGAGCCGCCGTGCACGAGTTCACGCCGACGGCATGCGGCGCATCGACCGCCGCGGCGAACGCGTTCTCGAACTCGTGCGTCTTCGGACCGACGGTGAGCCATCCCGAGCGCAGCGTCGCCGTGACGGCGTCGATCTCCTCGTCGCCGACGTCGGGCTGGTAAAAAGGAACTTCGCGGCGCTCGATGCCTGCTTCTTCCGTCGACTCTCGTGCAGCTTCCATGATCGGTCTTTCCCAAACTTTGCCAATTCTCGTCGTCCCGGGTCTTCAGGGGCCGACGAGCTGATGTTGCCGCAGGCACTCGGTCACGGCTCGCGCCGCGACCGCCCCGCCGGCGTCGTTCCAATGCCCGCTGATCTGGTGATACAGCTGCTTCCCACGCTGGGCCTCGGCGCGCAACGTCCCCAGGAGGTCGCACATCGGGATCCCGAGATCCCGACCTGCCTCCCGCACCGCCCGCGTCGGAGCGTTGGGATCCAGGTCGTCGCGCTCCGCCAGGAACTGCCGGGCGTGCTCCCAGTACACTTGCTCCTTCGACGGAGCCACGACCACCAACAAGCGGCTATCCATTTTGCGAGCGCTGCGCTGATAGTCGATCAGACTGTCGCGCACAAGGGGCCAACCGGCGTCGCCGTAGGTGTCGCGCGGGCAGGTCGACATCGTGCGCTCGACCTTCCTCAAGAACCAGGCTCGCATCGGCT
>CALJUJ010000185.1 GCA_937975525.1 uncultured bacterium | reverse complement strand
GTCAGCCCGTCGCAGGACGGACGACCGCGAGCCAGCGGTTCCGATTCTCCAACGCCTCGTGGGCGGCGGCCTGCTCGGCGACACGCTTGCTCCGCCCGCGACCCGTCGCGAGCACCACCTCGCCGAGAACCGCTTCGACGACAAACGCACGCGCGTGGTCCGGGCCCTCCTCGTGGACCACGCGATACACCGGCGTCGACCGGCAACGCCGCTGGCAGAGCTCCTGTAGCGAGGTCTTGGGGTCGACGGTCGGACGGTCCGCGACGCCCTCGATCTCGTCTACGAACAGTCGGCCGACGACCCAGCGGGCCGCTTCGTAGCCGCCGTCGAGAAAGACCGCTCCCATCACCGCTTCGAAGCCATCGGCCAGAATCGATTCCTTCTGGCGTCCCCCCGACTTCTCCTCGCCCTTGCCCAGTCGCAGGTGCTCGGCAAGACCGATGCGCTGCGCCATTTCGGCGAAGCTCGCCTCGTTCACGAGTGCCGCGCGATACTTCGACAACTTGCCCTCGTCACGTTCGGGGTACGTGTGCAACAACACTTCGCTGACCACCAGGTCGACCACCGCATCGCCGAGAAACTCGAGCCGCTCGGAGGTACGCGGCCCGCGCTCGTCGAGCGCCGACGCGTGGGTCAGCGCTTGCTCCAGTCGCTCGACGTCGCGGAAGCTGTAGCCGAGCGCCTGCTCGAAGGCCCGCCAGTCGTAGGGCTCGGCGGTGGGGTGCGAGGCATCACTCATGACGAAGCTCGTTCACCGAGAAGGCGCTCGCCACGGACATCGCCGATGCACACGCTCACCTCGCGATTGGTCCAGTCCGCGGAACCCGGAAGCTCGACGCGCTGGTAGTTGCGACTGTAGCCCGAAACCATGCCGGACCGGCCCTTCTCCTCGCCTTCGACCAGGACCCGCAACGTCGAGCCGACGAAGCGCCGCGCGAAGTTCTCCCGCTTGCGTTGGCCGAGCACCCGCAATTGACGCGCCCGTTCCTTGACGAGCGGCGCATCGAGATGGTCGTCGCGTTTGGCCGCCGTCGTCCCACTCCGCTTCGAGTAGGGAAACACGTGAAAGTAGTTGAAGGGCAATCTCTCGAGGAGATCGAAGGTCTCCGCGAATTCGGCATCGGTTTCACCCGGGAACCCCGCGATGACGTCCGTGCCGAGCGCGGCATTGGGAAGCGCTGCAGCCATGCGGTGACCGAGATCCACCAACGTCGCGACGTCGTACTTCCGGCGCATCCGCCGCAGCACGCCATCGGCACCAGCCTGCACGGGGATGTGAAGATGCTCACACAACGACTCCTCGGAACGCATCAGGTCGAGCAAGCGCGGCGTCACTTCGGGCGGATCCAGCGAGCTCAGGCGCACTCGGGGAACAGGCTGGTGCTCGACGACCATCTCGACCAGATCGGTGAAATCGACGCCGGCGTCGAGGTCCTCACCGTATCCGCCGAGGTGTACCCCCGTGAGGACCACTTCGGTAAAGCCGCGATCTCCCAGCATCTCCAACTGCTCGAGAACTTTGCGCGGCGGCACACTTCGGCTCTTCCCGCGAGAGAACGGCACGATGCAGAACGTGCAGAACAGGTCGCAACCTTCCTGAACCTTTAGAAAGGCCCGGGTCTGCCCGGTGAACGTCTCGGCGCCCAGAGTGTCGACCTTGCGCGCCGTTCGCAGATCGTCGACGAGAATCCGCTCACCGGAGCGATCGCCTCGCACCGCGTCGACCAGGTCGTCGAGGCGGTTCAAGCCGATGACGTGATCGACCTCGTCGATTGCCGCTCCGCGCGGGTCGGTTTGCGCGAAGCATCCGGTCATGACGATGCGCGCGGCCGGGTTCGCCCTTCGCGCCCGCCGCGCCAGCTGGCACGGGTCGAGGCCCACGGGGGCGGGCCCCGG
>CALJUJ010000184.1 GCA_937975525.1 uncultured bacterium | reverse complement strand
ACGCCGTTTGGGACATCATCGTCGAGCACCACGAGGTTCTGAGCGCCCAGGGCGAGCTCCAGGCGAAGCGTGAGCGCCAACGGCTGTCGTGGTTCTGGGACATGCTCAGGGATGGCCTGCTGCGACAGTTTCTCGAACGACCCGACCTTCGGCGGCTCATCGACACCTTGGACGGCCCGCTCCGCGCCGGTCGCGTCACCCCCACCGACGCCGCACGCCAGGTCCTCGAGAGGGTCGCAACGCTAGCGGGAACCGAAGTGCCCGACGACTGAACCGACGACTTAGGCTTCTTCCGCGAGGTAGGTGTATTCCGAAAGCCCTGACTCGTAGTGACGCCGCAAGCGGGCGGAATCCTCCAGATTGATTCGGCCGGCGCGCATGGCGACCTCGATCGTCCGGCGCACGCGCTCGATCAGCGTCGCCTTGTCATACTGCACATAGCGCAAGACGTCACCGACGTCGTCGCCTTCGACGACGTGCTCGACGACGTAGCGTTCGTCCTCACCGAGGCGCACGTGCACGGCATCGGTGTCTCCGAAGAGATTGTGGAGGTCCCCGAGAATCTCCTGATAGGCGCCCACGAGAAAGACGCCGACGTAGTAGGCGCGGTCGTCGAGTGTATGCAGCTCGAGTACGTCCTTCACGTCGCGGGTGTCGATGAACTTGTCGATCTTGCCATCGCTGTCGCACGTGAGATCCGCGAGAATCCCACGGCGTGTCGGTTTCTCGTTGAGGCGCTGAATCGGCATGACCGGGAAGAGCTGCTTGACGGCCCAATGGTCGGGAGCAGACTGAAACACGGAAAAGTTGCCGTAGTACGTGTCTGCCAGCGCACGCTCGAGCGGCTCCAGCTCTTCCGGCACGTAGGGAAGCTCGCGCACGATACGTAGAATGCGCTCGCAACACGCACGAAAGAGCGCTTCGACCCGAGCTCGTCCCGGCAAGTCCAGGTAGCCCAGCGAGAACAGCGTCGTCGCCTCCTCCTTGAGCTGGATCGCATCGTGATACGCTTCGAGGACGTTCTTCTGCGAGATGGTTCGAACGATCTCCGACAGGTCTTGGACGACCTTGTGCTCGTCCTCACCCGGCATCTCCGGGACGAAGCCGGACACCATCTCGTTGACCCCCAAGATATCGAACAGGAGCACCGAATGATGGGCGACCATTGCCCGCCCTGCTTCGGTGACGATATCCGGGTGCGGCACTTCTCGCTCGTCACATGCCTCCTGGATCGATGCGACGACGTCGTTTGCGTACTCCTGGACCGAATAGTTCATCGACGAGTGGAAGTTCGTCTGTGAACCATCGTAGTCGACACCAAGCCCGCCGCCGACATCGATGAATCGCGGCTTCGCGCCCATCTCATAGAGGCCCGTGAAGATGCGCGTCGCTTCGCGAAGCGCATCCTTGTGTGCGCGAATCGCCGTAATCTGTGAGCCGATATGAAAGTGGAGAAGCTCCAGACAATCGAGCATCTCTGCTTCGCGCAAGATCCGAACCGCCTCGACGATCTCCACCGCTGTGAGGCCGAACTTCGATCGATCGCCCGTCGACTCCACCCAGCGACCCGCGCCTTTGGTCGACAATCGCGCCCGCACTCCGATGTGTGGCCGCACACCCAGAGCTTGCGAGGTGCGGAGAATGAGGTCGAGCTCGCGAAACCGGTCGACGACGATGATTGGCGTACGCCCCAGCCGTTGTGCCAGCAATGCCGTCTCGATGTAGGCGCGGTCCTTGTAGCCGTTGCAGACGATGATCGCGTTCTCCGTCTCCAACAACGCCAAGGCGATCAGAAGCTCGGGCTTGCTTCCGGCTTCCAGACCGATCGCATGGCCAGCGCCGTAGTCCACGATCTCTTCGACGACGTGCCGCTGCTGGTTCACCTTGATCGGGTACACGCCGCGGTATCGACCTCGATAACCGTACTCCCGGATCGCTTGATCGAACGCCCCACAGAGGCCCCGGACACGGGCGGCAAGAATGTCCGAAAAGCGAATGAGCATGGGGCAGCGCAAGCCGCGCTGCCGTAGGTCCGCAACGAGGTCAGGGAGATCGACGCGCGCGCCGTTGCCGTTCCCCAGGCACACTTCGACGTGGCCCTGTTCGTTGATGTCGAAGAAGCCCGCGCCCCACGAGCTGACGTTGTACAGCTCCTT
>CALJUJ010000183.1 GCA_937975525.1 uncultured bacterium | reverse complement strand
CGGCACCTTCGTCCCCAACGAAGGACGCCTAGAGCCGGTGTCGTTCCGCTCGACCCAGGTCATCCCGCCCGGCACGTTCAGCATCCGTGCCGCGATGTCCGCGTTTCACCTGGAGGAGAGCTTCGGCCCGCTGCTCTTCGCCGGTGAAGCCCAGGACCCTGCGGACGACCCGTTGGGTGTATTCGACGCGTTCACCGAGTTCGGGACCAGCGTCGATGCCGATGTCTTTCTCACGAACATCGCATTCAATTACGGCCTGCTCGATCGTGTTGAGGTGAGCCTGAACGTTCCGGTCGTCGTCGTCGATGCGGACGGATCACTAGAGGCCCTTTCGTTCAGCGACGGGACGGGGAACATTCGCGTCGCCGCGTATCCTACCGCCCAGCAAGTCCAGATTGCGAAGACGATTCCCGAGGCCGACGGTGGCGCGACGCTGCGTTCGCTGCCCTATGCCGACTTGCCCGATGCCGGTTTCAACGACGGCAGCAACGTCGGCCTCGGCCGCGTCAGCCTCGGCGGCAAGGTTCTCGCCCTCAGCACGCAGATGTTCCAGGTCGCCTTCTCGACCGAGCTCTTCCTGCCGAGCCCGAACGAGGACGAATTCTCCGGCTCGGAAAGCTTCGCGATCCTGCCGCGCCTGATCACCCGCGCGGCGCCGCTGGACATCCTGCGCCTGCACGCCGACGTCGGCTACGACTACGACTTCGACGAGGAAGAGCTCACCCGCTTCGTCTGGAACGCCGGCGCCTCGGTGGTGCCGCACGAGCGCTTGGTCCTCGACCTCGGCGTCGGTGGCTCGGTCTTCGACGAGTCGATCCGCTGGGCCCCGAGGGTGAGTACTTTGCCTGGCATTCCGAGGCCGGACCCCGGGCAGCAGCGGGTTCCCCCGCTGCAAATCACGACGTCGGGCGATACCGAGGTGGGCGACAACTTCGTGGATCTTCTCTTCGGCGTGAAGGGCAAGATCACCGACAAGCTGATCGTCGGCGGTGCGTTCAACGTGCCGTTAAATGATGAGGGATTGCGGCCCGAGGTCGTCGCCACCCTGTCCGTGGACCTCAGCTTTTGAGCATGCGTGGAGACCAATGAGCCGCAGCGAACAAAAGGGAGGACATTCCGCTCGCGACATCTGGCGTTTGGCTGGGCCGCCCCGCAGCGCCGGCGGCGATTGCCGGGGCGGTGAGGGACTTTGCGAGATCGCTCGCGGTGAGGGGTACTACTGGCGTGCCGCACGTGTGTGTGGACACGGAGAAACCAACGACGGGAGTCGAGAAGGAGGATGGAGTGATGTTCAGGAATCGGGGGATTCGCGTGGCCGCGCTGGCGGCCGTGGGTATGGCGCTAGGGCTCGCCGGGCGTGCCGACGCACAAGGTACGTTCGGCTCGCAGTCGCGCGCCGACGCGGCGTCGCGCATGCTGGTGCTGGCCGTTCAGCAGGGGATTTCTTCGTTGCCGCCGACCGCGGGACAGTCGTTCAGCTACCGGCTCGATCCGGAGATCGGCACCTTCGTCCCCGACGAGGGACGCCTGGAGCCTGTGTCGTTCCGCTCGACCCAGGTCATCCAGCCCGGCACCTTCAGCATCCGTGCCGCGGTGTCTGCCTTTCACCTGGAGGAGAGCTTCGGTCCACTGCTCTACGCTGGTGAAGCCCAGGACCCTGCGGACGACCCGGTTGGCCGATTCGACGCATTCACCGAGTTCGGTACCAGTGTCGACGCCGATGTCTTTCTCACGAATCTGGCGTTCAACTACGTCGTGGTCGATCGAGTCGAGCTGAGCCTGAACGTCCCGGTAGTCGTCGTCGATGCGGACGCCACCCAGGAGACCCTGTCGTTCATCGACGGGGCGGGCAACATTCGCGTTGCCGCGTATTCCACGCCCGAGCAAGTCCAGAATGCGAAGACGATCTCCGAGGCCGACGGAGGCGCGACGCTCCGATCGCTGCGCTATGCCGACTTGCCCGATGCCGGTTTCAACGACGGCAGCAACGTCGGCCTCGGCCGCGTCAGCCTCGGCGGCAAGGTTCTCGCCCTCAGCACGCAGATGTTCCAGGTCGCCTTCTCGACCGAGCTCTTCCTGCCGAGCCCGAACGAGGACGAATTCTCCGGCTCGGAAAGCTTCGCGATCCTGCCGCGCCTGATCACCCGCGCGGCGCCGCTGGACATCCTGCGCCTGCACGCCGACGTCGGCTACGACTACGACTTCGACGAGGAAGAGCTCACCCGCTTCGTCTGGAACGCCGGCGCCTCGGTGGTGCCGCACGAACGCGTGGTGCTCGACCTCGGCGTCGGCGGCTCGTTGTTCGACGAGCCGATCCGCTGGACGCCGACGGTGGCGACCTCGCCTGGCGATCCGACGCCGGACCCGATGGATCCCTCGCGGCCAACGGTTCCGCCGCTGCGCATCACCACGTCGGGCGATACCGAGCTGGGCGACAACTTCGTCGACCTACTCTTCGGCGTGAAGGGCAAGATCACCGATCACCTGATCCTCAGCGGCGCGTTCAACGTGCCTCTGAACGAGGAGGGGCTGCGCCCCGAGGTCGTCGCCACCCTGTCCGCGGAGCTCTACTTCTGAGCGCCCGCCGGTACCGATGAGCCGCAGCGAACGAGGAGGAGGACGCTATGCGCGCGACAGTCGCCATCGCTCTGATCTGGATCGGCGCGTTGGTCGGTCTGCAGGCAGCGTCCCCCTCCCGTTCGCTCGCGGCCTGCGTCGGCGACTGTGACGGTGTCGGCGGCGTGACCATCAGCGAGGTCATGACCGCCGCCAACATCTTCCTCGAGCTACGGAGCATCGATAGCTGCCCGGCCGCCGACCCCGGCGGCGACGGCGAGGTCGCCATCGGCGAGCTGCTGCTCTGCGCCCGATCGTTCTCCTTCGGCTGCCCGACGCCGACCCCGACGCCGATGGTGCCGACGCCGACGCGTACGGTCACGCGGACCTCCGCGCCGACGTCCACTCCATCGCTCACGCCCACGCGCACGCCGACCCGCACTCCGACGCATACGCCGACCCGGACCGCGACCCGCACGCCGACGCGCACGCCGACCCAAACGGCCACGCATACAGCGACGCGTACGCCCACGCGGACGCCGACCCGGACGCCGACGAACACACCGACCGCAACGCCGACCAGCACGCCCACGGCGACGCCGACGGTGACGGAGACGCCGACGGCCACCGCAACCGCGACCTCCACGTCGACGCCGACCTTCGGTCCGGGGCGGGTCTTCGTCACCGACAGCGTGTACCCCGCCGACTTCGGCGGCATCGCCGCAGCCGACGCGATCTGCCGGGAAAAGGCGGCATCCGCCAACAACGGCGAGGGCCTGGGCGGGCTCGGCACCTGGGTCGCATGGCTGTCGATGGACACGATCGACGCGCGCGACCGCATCCTCGACATCCCGTACTATCGCGTCGACGGCGAGCTCGTCGGCCGCAAGTTCGTCGACGCGGCGGAGACGCGCGGGTCGTTCACCGATTGCGACAAGGATCTGTTCGAGGCGATGCAGCTCGACCAGAACGGCAACGTCGCGCCCGGGACCGACAACGTGTGGACCGGGACGGACTGCACCGGGCTGCGCGACACGGCCGTTTCGGCGGGGACCTGCGAGAATTGGACGAGCACGGTCAGCGGCCCCGGAATCCGAGTCACGGTAGGCACCCTGAACAACGGCAACGCGTCGTGGACCGACCGCAATGGCGCGTTCAGCTGCGGACAAGACTACCATTTCTATTGTTTCGAGGTGCCGATCGCATGCGGAACCGCGGGCGCCCCGTGCTGCGGCGCTGCCGGCTGTGACAACGGTCTGACCTGCGAGTCGGGGAACTGCGTCGCCGCGATCGACTGATCGGCGCGGAGCCTCCGCAGGGACGCCATCGCTGTCGTAACGATCGTGCCGGCGGCGTTCGGCACGGTGGACCGACCGCGCGGAGGGACCCGACCGCGCGGTCGCCGTCGCGGGAATCCCGACACCGAGCGCATGGCGACGCGCTCGCGGAATCACCGAGCACACCTCGCAGACGAGCCTGGACGCTCGTCGCATGAAGTGTTCGCATCGTCGACGAGGACGTCCGCCGGGTACGAATCGTTACAATAGAAACTACGTCCCCGGGGTCAGGGGGCGATCGTGGCCGTGATCATGCAGTGGTCGCTGAGGGGAATCCGGCGGGCGCCGACCTCGATGGGCTCGACGAACGCCACCTGCGCCGGCGCTAAAGCTCGCCAGCCGCCGTCCCTGCCTGGCCGCAGCCAGACGTGGTCGATGCGCGTCGGCGGCGCCGCATGCTCGCCCACGTGCTGCCATCCGGGATCGTGGCCGTTGCCGTCGCCGCCGCGGCGCAACGCCTCGAAGTACGTCGACGTCGGCGTGAAGTTGAAGTCGCCGAGCACCACCGCAGGAGCCGGCCCGGCCACCTCGTTGACGAAGCTACGCACCTCCTCGAGTTGACGCCGGCGGTAGACCGCGAACTCGTCCGTGCGGTCGCAGGCGAGCGGCGCACCCTCGTCGTAGCAGGCATGGAGGTGGGTCACGGCAACCCACAAGCCGTCGCCGTCGCCCACCCGCACCCGCACCGCACCGATGCCCTTGCCGCCGAACCACTCGCCGTTCCACGGCTTCCACCACTTCCCCGTCTCGGTGAAACCATGGAACCTGGGAGCCTCGACGAAGGGACGACGCGACAGCAGGGCGAGGCCGCTGCGCCCGTGAATCCCGTGGAAGTCGACCTGGTGCGGGAACGCGGCGCGCAAGCCGTCGAGGAGCCGGGCACGCGCGTCGTCGTCCCACACCTCCTGCAGCCCGACCACGTCGATGTCGGCGGCACGGCGCAGCCGCTCGACCAGCGCGGCGAAGCGCTCCTCGACGTGCGCCGACACATAGGGAATCCCCCACATATTGACGCTGGCGACATGCAAGCGCGGCGCCCCCGCGTCGTCCACCGCGCTCGCCGGCGGCACGGAAACGACGCAATGGTCGAGGCTGAAGTTGGGGTTGGCATCGCTACAGCTCGTTGCCAACACCGCGAGCGCGACCGCCGCGACCGCCGCGACGCCACGCAGCACGCGGCTCGCGACACCCGCAACAGGCGCCACGATGGCGCTCGCCCGCGGCCGGGTCGAAGCTGCCGCCCGCGGCGTCGCCGCGCCGGCGACGCTCGTCCTCCATGGGTTCCCGTCGAGCATGCTCGGGCGAACATAGGCGGCCGTGCGAACGGCGACAATCCCGCATGGCAATCGCCCCGTAGAGCTGTATCATTCGCGAACGTCCTCGGGGGGCGTGAAGCATGCCGCAGTCGAAGGAAAAGCCACGTCTCGCCAAGGAGCTGCGGCTTCTCGACGTCTACGCCATCGCGACGGGAACGACGCTCAGCGCCGGATTCTTCCTGCTGCCGGCCATCGCCGCGGCCGAGGTCGGGCCGGCGCTGGTGTTGAGCTACGTGCTCGCCGCGGTGCCGATGGTGCCGGCGATGTTCTGCGCCGTCGAGCTGGCGACGGCGATGCCGCGCGCGGGCGGCCCCTACTACTTTCTCGACCGCAGCCTCGGCCCCCTGGCGGGCGTCGTCGGCGGCTTCGGCACGTGGCTGTCGCTGGTGCTGAAGACCTCGTTCGCCCTGATCGGCATGGGCGCCTACCTCGAGCTGCTGGTGCCGGCGCTGCCGGCCGTACCGGTCGCGGTCGGCTTCGCGCTCCTCTTCGGTGCGGTCAACCTCGGCGGCACCGCCAACACCGGCCGCGCGCAGCTCGCGCTCGTCGCCGGGTTGCTGGCGATCCTCGCCTGGTTCATCGGCGCCGGCTCGGTGTCGCTGCAACCGGCGAACTTCGACGGCTTCTTCGACGCCGGCGCCGCGGCGATCCTGTCGACGAGCGGTCTCGTCTACGTCAGCTACGGCAGCATCACCAAGGTCGCCAGCGTCGCCGAAGAGGTCCGCGACCCGGAGCGCAACCTGCCGCTCGGCGTGTTTCTCGCGCTGGGCAGCGCCGTCGCCATCTACGCCGCGGGCACGCTCGTCATGGTCGGCATCGTCCCTGCGGTCGAGTTGAGCCAGACCCTGACGCCGGTGGCGACCGTCGCCGACCGGATCGGCGGGCCGATCGGCGTGTGGTTCGTGTCGATCGCGGCCCTGCTCGCCTTCGCCTCCGTCGCCAACGCCGGCATCATGAGCTCGTCGCGCTACCCGTTGGCGATGAGCCGCGACCACCTGCTGCCGCCCTTCCTGGCCCGTCTCAACCAGCGCGGAGCGCCGGTCACGGCGACCGTCTCGACGGTCGGTTTCCTGGTCGTAGCGCTGGTCGCCCTCGACCCCGGACAGATCGCCAAGCTCGCCAGCACCTTCCAGCTGCTCGTCTTCGCCGGCTTTTCGCTCGCGGTGATCGTCATGCGCGAAAGCCACATCGAGTCGTACGACCCCGGCTACCGCGCGCCGGGCTATCCCTGGCTACCGCTGTTCGGCATCGCCACCGCCGCCTGGCTCATCGCGCAGATGGGTTGGGTCCCGATCCTGTCGACGGCGGGCGCGATCGGCCTCGGCGTCGCCTGGTACCGGGCCTACGCACGCGAACGGGTCGTCCGCCACGGAGCGATCTACCACGTCTTCGAGCGCCTCGGCCGCCGGCGCTTCGCCGGTCTCGATCGCGAGCTGCGCGGCATTCTCAAGGAGAAGGGCCTGCGCGACGGCGACCCGTTCGACGAGGTCGTTGCACGCGCTTTCGTCATCGACAGCGACGCGCCCATCGCCTACGAAGCGCTGGTCGATCGTGCCGCTGCGCTGCTCTCGCAACGCCTGTCCTGCCCCGCGGACCACCTCAGCGCCGGCTTCCTCAACGGCACGCGCACGGGTGCCACTCCGGTCTCCGGCGGAGCCGCGCTACCACACATCCGCCTGCATGCAGCAAGGGATCCGGAGTTGGTGATCGCACGCTGCCGGCGCGGCGTGAGCATCGCCGTGGGCGACGTCTTCGGCGACGAGGCGCGGGTCAGCGAGGTGCAGGCGCTGTTCTTCCTGGTCAGCCCCGAGAACGACCCGAGCCAGCATCTGCGGCTTCTGGCGCAGCTGGCCGGCCGGATCGATCAGGATGATTTCCTCGCCGAGTGGAACGCCGCCGCCCACGAAGCCGAGCTCAAGGAAGTGCTTTTGCGCGACGAGCGCTACCTCACCGTGTCGCTGCTCGGCGAGCACGGCGCGGTGCGCTGGGCCGGGCAGGCTCTGCGCGACATCGAACTGCCCGCCGGCTGCCTGGTCGCCCTCGTGCGGCGCGCGCACGCCACCATCGTGCCCGACGGCCGCACGCAGCTGCGCAGCGGCGACCGCTTGACCGTCATCGGCAGCAGCAGCGGCATCGCCGAGCTACGGCGTTCCCTCTCCCTCTGACCGGACCGGCGCTCACGCTGCGGGACGCCGGCGCAACCACACGAAGGCGGGCACCGCCGTCGCCGCGACTAGCAGCGCCACCGCACACTCCCACGGCCGCCCCATGACCATGGCCACGGCGATGCCCACGTTCGCCACCAGGTACAGCGCCGGCACCAGCGGATAGCCCCAGGCACGGTATGGCCGTGGTCGATCGGGCTGCCGCCAGCGCAGGGCGTACAACGCGGTCGTGTCGGCGATCGTCGCGAGCACGATGGCGAAGGTCGTGTAGTCGAGGACGCTCGGAAAGCTGCGCAGCAACAGGATCAGCGCAATCGCGGTGATCGCCTGCGCCCAGATGGCGACGTACGGCGTGTGGCGGGCTTCGTGCACCTGATCGACGCCGCGGAAGAACAAGCCGTCGATCGCCATCGCGTAGGCGATGCGTGGACCGACGAGGATCGTCGCGTTCAGGCATCCGAAGATCGACGCGAGCACGAGCAGGGCCGTGACGGTCCCTCCCGTCTCACCGAACAACGCGCGCGCCGCGGCTTCGCCGACGCGCACCTCGCCGCGGAGCTCCGCCAGCGGCAGGGCGTAGAGGTAGACGGCGTTGACGACGAGGTAGATGGCGATGCAGATGCCGAGGCCGGCGAACAGCGACCGCGGTACGTTGCGGCCGGGATCGCGGATCTCGCTGGCGACGTACACCGACGAGTTCCACCCGAGGTACGAGAACAGCACCGGCGACAGCGCCAGCCCGAAGCTGCTCCAGGGAATCGGTTCCGCCGCAGCCGCCGCGGCCTCGAGCCGAACCGAATCACCCGTGCCGACGGCGAAGCCGCCGACCACCAGCGCCACCAGGGCGATGATCTTGAGAAAGGCCGTGACGTTGTTGAAGCGCGCCCCCTGGCGCACGCCCATGTAGTTGACCCACGACGTCACTCCGATCACCGCCACGGCGACCAGGATCTGGGCATGGTCGCCCAAGTCGACGAACAGATTCAGACCTTCGGCGAAGCCGACCGCCAGCGTCGCGATCGTGCCGGCGTAGATGACGAAGAACGTCAGCCAGCCGACCGTGAAGCCGGCGAACGGATGATAGGCCTCGCGCAGGTAGACGTAGTCGCCGCCGGCGTGCGGATACATGGCGCCGAGCTCGGCATTGGCCAGCGCGCCCCCGAGCGACAACAAGCCGCCCACCAACCATGCGGCGAGAAAGACGTGTGGGTGCGGCAGCAGGTCGGCAACCGCGCCGGGCGTGAGAAAGATGCCGACGCCGATCACCGAGGAGACGACCAGCATCGCCGCGTCGGTGAGCGACAGCGAGCGGCGCAGGCGGTCTCTCGGATGGCGATCGTCGCTGGCGGCGGGGGTGCTCACCCCGGCCTTCTTGCACGGCGGTAGCAAGGGCTCAACGCAAGCTCGCGGCGCCCGGACGCGTGGACGCACGGCGGGCCCCGCACCGGTCGGGGCGCGACGTCGCATTCACGGACCTGCACCCGCCGACCCGCGTCGGCCGGAGCCATCGGCTCATCGCCATCGGCCCGTCGCCTTGACGGTGTCGGCCTCGGGCGATATCGCCGCGGGCATGGCTCCTGTCCAGCCGCGGCCCCTCTACATCCTGTGCGCAGCGTTCTCCGCCGCTTCGGTGGCTCTCGCCGGCGCTCCGGCGCTCGCCCGCGACGTGCCGATCGATGCCAACCGACTCGTGATCTACGACGACTCGCCGGGCTCGGGCCGCGTGCGCGTGAACTTCTCCGCACGCGATCGCGCCAGCGGCATCAGCAAGGGCGCCGGCAACGACACGAACGCGATCTCGGCCACGCTGCGCGTCAGCTGGACCGGCCAGGACGGTGGCTTCACGGTGCCTGCCGGCGCCAGCCCGGCGCGCGCCCGGGTCGGCTGGATCCGCAACGACGAGCGCTCGGCCCGCTACGTCAACCGGCAAGCCGGTAGCGGCAACCCTACGGGCGTGTCGAGCCTCGTGATCGCCGAAGGCCGCAGCATCAAGCTCGTCGCGCGCACCCGTGGCGACGAGACGATCGACCTCGCCGCGGAACCGCCCCTGTTCGGGGTGCGCGTCGAGCTCACGGTCGTCAACGCAGCCGAGACGATTCGTCACTGCACGGCGTTCCTGCCGACCGACGTCGACATTCGCCGCCTGCGCAGCGGTGGTCGGCGGCTCATCGCCCGCAACGGCGTACGCCGCGATTGCCCGGGCGATCCTCTGCAGGTCGCGCCGGCGCCCGTCCTCCCAGCCACTCCTGCGGCACCCCATCTGTGGTTCGACGGCAGCGACCCGAACGCCGTCGCCGAAGTCCTCGCGCGCACGAGCCATCCGGAAACCAGCGCGCTCTTCAGCACGGCGCGCTCCGCCGTCGACGGCGCGCTCGCC
>CALJUJ010000182.1 GCA_937975525.1 uncultured bacterium | reverse complement strand
ACCGCCGAAGGCCTGACACCTCGTGCCAGCGTCCGTGTCGGCCTCGAGCCGGTCGCCGTCGCCGCCCGCAACGATCGCGAGGTATGGGTCGTCAATCACCTCTCGGACAGCGTCAGCATCGTCGATGTCGGCGTGGATCCGCCGCGGGTCGTCCGCACTCTGCTCGTCGGCGACGAGCCCCAGGATATCGTCTTCGCAGCCGACGACCGCGCTTTCATCACGGCAGCCCATCGCGGCCAGAACACGGGCTTCGACCCCGACCTGAAGACCGCGGGCGTCGGGCGCGCCGACGTCTGGGTCTTCTCTGCGGCAGACCTCGGCGACCGTTTCGGCGGCGAGCCGATCGCCGTGCTGTCGCTGTTCGGCGACAGCCCACGTGCGCTCGCGGTCTCCGCCGACGGCAGCCGCGTCTACGCAGCGGTGTTCAAGTCGGGAAACCAGACAACCACGGTATCGGCCTACGCGGTCTGCCTCGGCGGCGCCGACGCTCCCCCATGCGAGCGCGACGGCAAGACCATGCCGGGCGGGCTGCCACCTCCGAACACCAATTTCGAAGGCATCGAGCAGCCACATACGGGCTTGATCGTACGCTTCGACGCGGCGCGCGGCGCCTGGGTCGACGAGCTCGAGCGTGACTGGAGCAACGCCATCCCGATCGAGCTGCCCGACCTCGACGTCTTCGAGATCGACGCGCGCGCCGATCCTCCGGCGCCGGTCCGCGCCCACGCGGGCGTGGGGACGGTGCTCTACAACCTCGCCGTGCACCCGACCAGCGGCCGCGTCTACGCGACCAACACCGAGGCGCGCAACGAAGTCCGCTTCGAGCCGAATGTCCGCGGCCACCAGCACGTCAGCCGGATCACCCGCATCGACGGCGACGTGGTGGCACCGCTCCCGCTGAACACGCACATCGACTACGACGTCGTGCCGAGCCCGCCGGGCGTCGCCGAGCGCAGCCTGGCGATTCCTCTCGGCATGGCCTTCGATCCGAATGGCGAGAACCTCTACGTTGCTGCGTTCGGCTCCGGCGTCATCGGCGTGCTGCCGACGGCCGCGTTGGACGCCGGCGCGTTGGTTCCCGGAGACCCGCCTCCGATCGCGGTCAGCGGTGGCGGTCCGAGCGGTGTCGTGATCGACGCGGCCGGCGAGCGACTGTACGCGGCCACACGCTTCGACAACGGCGTCGCGGTCGTCGACCTGGAGACGCGCCGCGAGATCGATCACGTGCGGCTTCACTCACCCGAACCCGCTTCCGTGATCCGCGGACGGCGCTGGCTGTACGACGCACGCACCACCTCGAGCAACGGCGAGGCGGCGTGCGCGAGCTGCCATGTCTTCGGCGACACCGACGATCTCGCCTGGGACCTCGGCGACCCCGGCCTGCCGGTACTTCCGAATCCCAATCCGGAGCACGAGGTCCGCGTCGAGAACCCGGAGCTGGGCCCGTTCCGCACCGACTTCCACCCGCTGAAGGGGCCGCTCGTGACCCAGACCCTGCGCGGGCTCGCCAGCCATGGGCCGATGCACTGGCGCGGCGACCGCACCGGCGCGGGCGACGGCGGCGACGCCGACGACGCACGCAGCGCATTCGCCCAGTTCAATCCGGCTTTCGTCGGCCTCCTCGGCGGCACGCGCCCCCTCGACGATCGACAGCTCGGTGATCTGACGGATTTCGTTCTGGCGATTCTCCCCGGACCGAATCCGATTCGCGCGCTCGACAACGCGCTGACGCCGGCGCAGTCCGAGGCCCGCGACGACTTCTTCGGTCCGAGCGGAGAGAACTGCGTTGCCTGCCACGTCATCGCCCCGGAGCGCGGTTTGTTCGGAACCGACCTGCGGATGAGCTCGAACGGCGATGCATCGCAGATCATGAAGATTCCGAGCCTGCGCCAGTTCTACCGCAAGGTGGGCATGTTCGGGCTGTTCCCGCAGCGAGTCGGATTCCTCGACAGCGCCAGCGGTCCGCAGATCCGGGGTTTCGGTTTCGAGCACGACGGCGCCGCCGGGGTGTTCATCCGCGACACGTTCGACTTCGTCATGGCGTTTCCCACGAATCTCGCCCCGATCGTCGGCCAGCAGGTGACCATCGGCGCCGACACCGGCGATGCGGCGCAGGCGCGATTGGCGTTGTTGCTCGAGCGCCGCGACGAGAACGAGTGCGACGTCGTCGCCACGGCGACCGTCGGCGGCGTCGAGCGCGGTTGGCTGGTGCTCGACGAAGCCGTGGAAGGAGACCGCGAGGGCGACACGTTGGCCGACGCGGATGCGCTACTTGCGCTCGCGGGCGCTGCCGAAACGACGGTCACCTTCACCGCCGTTCCACCCGGCCGGGGCCTTCAGCTCGGTCTCGACCGCTATGGTGACGGCGAACGCGACGGCGACGAGATCGACGCCGGAACCGATCCGGCCGACCCGGACAGTCTGACGGCTTTCTGCGCCGGCGACTGCAACCGCGATCGCGCCGTGACCGTCGACGAGATCGTGCGCGGCGTGCAGATCGCCCTCGGCTCGGCTGCGCTCGACGACTGCCGGCGATTCGACGTCAACGGCGACGCGCAGCTGACCGTCGAAGAGATCGTTCGCGCCGTCCATGCCGCCCTCGCCGGCTGCGCGGCCGCCGCCTAGCCGTCCGTGGAGGCGTGGTTGCATCGCTTCGCGGCGGTCTCTAAGACGGCAACGGCTGGCGCCCGCCGAGCAGGTCGAGGTGCCGCGCCGCATCCACCAGCACGCCGGGAACCAACGGCGATTCACGCTACGGTCGAAAGGAAAACTCGGATGGCACGCATCAACGACAACTACGGCAAGCTGAAGGCAGGCTACCTGTTTCCGGAGATCGGACGACGCGTGAGCGCATTCACGGCGGAGCATCCGGACGCCGAGATCATCCGCCTCGGCATCGGCGACGTCACCGAGCCGCTCCCGCCAGCGATCACCGCTGCGATGCATGCAGCGGTCGACGAGATGGCCGCGCGCGAGACGTTTCGCGGCTACGGCCCGGAGCAGGGCTACGATTTCCTGCGCAATGCGATCGCCGAGCACGACTACCAGGGCCGCGGCGTCGATGTCGCGGCCGATGAGATCTTCGTTTCCGACGGATCGAAGTGCGACAGCGGCAACATTCTCGACATCTTCGGCAACGACAACGTCACCGCCGTCATCGACCCGGTCTACCCCGTGTACGTCGACACCAACGTGATGGCCGGCAACACCGGGCCGGCGGACGAACACGGCCGCTACGGCGGCCTGGTCTACATCCCGGTGACCGCGGAGAACGACTTCGTGCCGGCCCTGCCCGAGACGAAAGTCGATCTCATCTATCTGTGCTACCCGAACAACCCGACCGGGACCGTGGCGACGCGCGCGCAGCTCGCCGAGTGGGTGGCCTACGCCAAGCACCACGACGCGATCATTCTCTTCGACGCCGCCTACGAGGCGTACATCACCGACGAGGCGATCCCGCACTCGATCTACGAGATCGACGGGGCGCGTGACGTCGCGATCGAGTTCCGCAGCTTCAGCAAGAACGCCGGCTTCACGGGCACCCGCTGCGCGTTCACGGTCGTGCCGAAGGGGCTGTCCGGCACGACCAAGGACAGCGAGCGGCGACCGGTCCATCCTCTCTGGAATCGGCGTCAGAGCACGAAGTTCAACGGGGTTTCGTACGTGGTGCAGCGCGGCGCCGCGGCGGCCTACTCGCCCGAGGGCAAGCAGCAAACGGGCGAGCTCGTTCGCTTCTACCTCGACAATGCACGACTCATCCGCGAGGGGCTGCAGGCGGCCGGCATCGAGGTCTACGGCGGCGTCCATGCGCCGTACGTTTGGCTGAAGACGCCGAAAGGCATGGGTAGCTGGGATTTCTTCGACGAGCTGCTCGACAAGGCGCACCTCGTCGGCACGCCCGGAAGCGGCTTCGGCGCCGCCGGCGAGGGCTACTTCCGCTTGAGCGCCTTCAACAGCCGCGCCAACGTCGAAGAGGCGGTGGCGCGCTTCCGCAAGCTGGTGGGCTGAGGCGGCGTCGCGGTGGCCCGACGTCGTCGCCGGGTTGCTCG
>CALJUJ010000181.1 GCA_937975525.1 uncultured bacterium | reverse complement strand
AGCTCGGGGATCTGCGCGTAGTCGTCGGGACCGGTCAGCGCCCTGCCCTGCATCGTCCTGGCGCGGTTGCGGAGGGCCTCGGCCACGGCCAGTAGCCCTTCGAACTCGACGCGCGCGTTCCAGTTCATCACTACGGCTCGCTCGACCGGCGTGGCGCCGAGCATCGACGGTTCGGAATGGGTGTCCTCGAGCTAGAGGGCAATGGCGACGTTCTGGTTGAGGAAGGTCCGTCTTCGAGCTTCAGCGCCGGCACCGTGCAGCACGGGTTGATCGCCCGTTACCTACGTGCCGTTCGGGGCGACTTGTCGCTTGCGGTTCAGTACGAAGCGACACGGAACGGGTTGACCGCGCGCACCGACCCGTACAGCTGCCCGTCGTTCAGGTCTTCCGTGTACAGCACCTTCGCATCGAGTGCCTCTGCAGCAGCCAAGATCGCGGCATCCCAAAAGGAGATTCGGTATCGCTCACTCTTCTCGATGGCGATGCGGACGATCGCGGAATCGACGGCGACGCACGGGAACACGGCGAGCTGTTCGATCCACTCGAGCGCAGTCTCCGGTTCCAGCGGAACGGCGAGCTTGCGCACCACAGCTACGTAGAACTCCTGCAGCACTTGCGCAGAGGTCCCGAACGCCGCGCGTTCGAGAAGGTCCAAGGCGCGCTCACGCTTGTTCGTGTCGCTGTCGGCCGCCGCGGCATAGACGACGACGTTGGTGTCGAGGAAGCACTCAACTCTCATGCAACTCCGAGCGCGTCCAGTTCGCGTTCCCGATCTGCGCTTTCGATGTTCTGCTCAGCTGTCGCAGCCGCTTTCGTGCTTTGCCGGCGCGGTCACTGCGCTGCGCCAGTTCGCCCAGGAAGTCGCGAACGATGCGATTGACGGTGGAATCGTGCTCCGCGGCGTAGCGGCGTGCCGCCGCGAGCACGTCGTCGTCGATGCTCAACGTCAAGTTCTTCATCCACACAGGATATGTGTACACGTGTATCCGGTCAACTTCGGAGATCGGCCCAGCTCTCCATCCGATGCAAGGCGAGGGCAGACGCGGGGCGTCCCCGTCGGCGGAAAGGTCGGTTTGCCGAAGCCGCTGCGGCGTTCGAGGAACCTCGTTGCCAGCAACCCCGCGGACGGCGGCCTGCGGGCCAGCCTGGCCGGCGCCCTTGGTGCGCCGGGCCGCGCCGGCGCGCCGCGCCCCGTAGCGCGGATCTCGAGGAAGGCACCCGACGGTGCGCAGCCGAACGCCACGCGCTGCTTCGCTCGTACCGCGCTGCTCGAGCAGGGCGGCCAGAACGCGATGGTATTGGATCGAATCGACGGGGACTCCTAGGAGAGCTGGCGATCGAGCCAACTGCGCTTCGAGCTCGGCGACGCGGTCGCGTTCCGGCCTCGCCTGGGGGAGCATGTCCGACGCGCGCACGTCACTCGCGCGATCCCGCGGTTCATCACCAGGTACCGGGCGACACCCCTTGCGCCGTCCGGATCGAGAGTTCCATTCGTCCGAACATACATCCGGCGCATCGACAGCAAGGCCGCGTCGTCAGGCCGAGGTGCTCGGGCGTGCCGCGGCCGCGGCGAACCAGCGCTTCAGGTCGGCGTGGTGCTCCTCCGGCTCGGCTCTCACCCACTTCGCGAAATCGACGACGACGAAGGCGGTGAGCGCGTGCGGGCGAGGGATCATGGCGGACATCTTCGCTTCCGAGGGAGCCGGAAAAGGGAGTGCCCTCATCCGGGAGGGCTGCGATCTGCCACGTCACAACCGGGACGCTGGCCGCGAAAAATGGTACGCGCACTTCCGCCGCGCTGAACCCGGGATCCGGGCCGAATCTCGGCAAGCGCCCTCACGCCACACGTGCCGGCGTCACCACAGGCGCCGTACTTTGTACTTGCGGAACACCGGGTCCGCCGAGACGAACGTCAGCCCCTCCTCCAGCGCTTGGGCAGCCAGCAATCGGTCGAACGGGTCGCGATGATGGAAGGGCATCTTGGCGACTCGCGCGACGTGCCGAAAGTCGATTTCGAGCCGCTGGAACCGGTTGACGGCCAGTTGCTCGGGGGCGAAGCGTTCCATCGGCGCGGGAAGTTCGAGTTTCCCGAGGCTTGCCTTGATCGCCATTTCCCAGCAGCTGGCGACGCTGACGAGGCACTCGTTTTCGGCACTGGCGATGGCCTCGCGGGCGCGCGACGAGAGCGGCTGCGCATCGTCGACCCACCACAGGAACACGTGGGTGTCGAGCAGGAGGCGCATCAGGTGTAGTCGGCGAAGTCCGGCGGGATCGCATCGAAATCCGGTGCGATGCGGATCCGCCCCTTGGCCGAACCGGGTTGGCGATCCCCTTCGGGTGTCACCAACGGAACGAGCTTGAGCAAGGGCTTGTTGTCGCGCGCGATCACGACCTCCTCACCCATGAGCGCCCGCTGCACGAGTTCCGAGAAGGAGGCCTTGGCCTCGGCGATATTGAACTGCAAGCGTTCCGCCATGTGGGTCATCCTAAGTGACCAACATTTCCGTAGCAAGGCGTGCTCCCCCGCCAGAAAAGACGCCACGGGTCGTACGAGGCCATTCGTCACGGCAGAACTTCGGTGAAATCAGCGGCTTGGCGAGGTCCGACCCCAGGGTATCGCGGACGACCGCATGCCCTTCGCCCGAAGATGCATCCGCCGCATCGACGGGACGCCGCGTGGTCAGGCCGCGGCGCTCGGGCGTGCCGCGGCCGCGGCGAACCAGCGCTTCAGATTCGCCTGGCCCTCCTCCGGCTCGGCCTTCACCCACTTGGCGAAGTCGACGGCCACGTAGGCGCTGATGTCGGCGAAAGAGAAGCGCTCCGTCGCCAGGAACTCGCGCCCATCGAGCGCCTCATCGAGCGTCGCGAAGAACCGCTTCAGCCGGGCCCGGCCGCGCTCGGCGAGCTCGGGGATCTGCGCGTAGTCGTCGGGACCGGTCAGCGCCCTGCCCTGCATCGCCTTCGAACGATTGCGCAGCACCTCGGCGACCGCCATCAGCCCCTCGAACTCGACCCGCGCGTTCCAGTTCATCACTACGGCTCGCTCGGCGGGCGTGGCGCCGAGCATCGGCGGCTCGGGGCGAATGTCCTCGAGATAGAGGGCGCTCGCGACGTTCTGGGTGAGCACGGTGCCGTCTTCCAGCTTCAGCGCCGGCACCGTGCACGTCGGGCTGATCGCCCGGAACTCGGGCGCAAGCTGCTCAGCCTTCGTCAGATCGACCTGGACGTTGTCGACGGCGATCCCTTTCTCGGCCAGCAGAATGCGCGTGCGCCGCGGGCTCGGCGCCAGGCTGAAGTCGTACAACGTCATCGCCATGGAAGAACCTCCGCAAAGCTCGCCTAGCGTGAGCGACCTACGTGGACGTCGCCCGCCCGCGGGCGACGATCATGCGCGCCCCGGTGCGCCCCCCGAAGAGTGGGAGCGCACCGGAGAAGCAAGATTGCTCAGCGCGACCGGCAGCAGCACGATGCCCGCGACATCGCTCAAGGCAGCTGCGTCGTATCCCGCAGCGCCGGCACCGGCAGCTTGTAGTCGCAGTCGTCGCGCGAGTGGCAGGCATCGACGGTCAGCTCGGCTCCGTCCGTGACCATGTAGCGCGAGGCGAGATTGAACAAGAACTGGCCGACGTCGTACGTCTGCAAGTCGTCGCAGCCGCACGGGTTGGGACCGTCCTCGCTGCACGCGTCGCGGCAGCTCTCACGCGCACCGTCGAGCATCGCCCCCGGCGGGTCGAAGCCGTGCTGGCCCGTGTCCCGGGTCAGCGGGAACAACGCTGCCGAGAACCCACCCAGCGGATCGGGCTCGCCGACGCCGATCCGCAACGGCGGGCTCAGGCGTGGGTACTGCGGCCCCCAGATGTCGTCGCCGTCGCTCAAGACGTCGACGTCGAGGT
>CALJUJ010000180.1 GCA_937975525.1 uncultured bacterium | reverse complement strand
CCACCGGCAGAGCGAAGCTCGCCTGTATCGCCACCTGCTGGACACGGTTCGGGCTCCCCGTCCGCGGCTCCTCGGCGCGATGTACGACCGCAGCATCCTAGGCAGACCGACGCTGCGCAACGACTAGCCGGTATTCGACGCCGCCAACTGCCTGAAGCTCGGACGCGACGTCGTATTCTTGATCTCGAACAGCGGCAATCAGGCAGGCGCCGAGTGGCTGCAGGCGCACCTCGGCAGCGACTACCGCGTGCATACGGTCCGCGACGTCTACGCCTTCGTCCACGTCGATTCGACCATCGTGCCCCTGCGCCCCGGCCTGGTGATGTTCTGCCCGACGCGCGTGCGGCCGGACAACGTTCCCGCGCTCTTCCGCAGCTGGGACAAGATCTTCGCCCCCGAGCCCGACACGATCCCGTGCGATCCGACGTTGGCTCCGGCATCGAAGTGGATCGCCCTCAACTGCCTCAGCCTGTCGCCGACGCTGGTCGCGGTGGAAGCGTCGCAGACCACGTTGATGCGAGAGCTCGAGCGCCACGGGCTCGACTGCTTGCCGGTGCGCTTGCGCCACATGCGCACGATGTCGGGCGGCCCCCACTGCGTCACGCTCGACCTCGTGCGCGACGGAGCGCTCGAGGACTACTCCTGAGGCCGCCCGGTGCCGCCGCGTCGATCCATGCGCTGCAACCGCGCCTTCTGGGCCTGTGCCGCGGTGATCGCAAGCGCCGGCGCAATCGCCCACGCCAACGGCGTGACCGACGTGTTCGTCGGCTACAACGCTCGGCGTGCGCTCGTCGACAACCCCGACATTCGCTCCCTGTGGCCGCTCGAGCGAGCGCTCGGACTGCACCTATACGGAGACGCCGCCAAGGCCGACGGCGGCACTCTCGTGCGGCGCCCGGTTCTCAGCCTGAGCTTTGCCTTGAACCATGCCCTTCTCGGCCCGAGCGCGGCCGCGTACCAGGCGGTCAATCTGTTGATACACGTCGCGACGGCGTTGCTGCTGTTCGCGCTGGCCCGAGAAACCCTGCGTCGTCCCGGAGTGCTCGCGTCGTCGCACTCTCCCGACGCCATCGCCACCGTCGTCGCCGTCGTCTGGGTCGTGCACCCGGTGACGACGTCGGCCGTTGCGTATGCGATCCAACGCGCCGAGTCGCTGTCCGCGTGCCTCGCGCTCGCGAGTCTGTGGGCCTTCGCACGTGCGGTCGAATCGAACGGGGCGCGGGCCTGGCGCGGGGGAGCCGTCACTCTCGCGGCCCTGGCGATGGCGACCAAGGAAAGCGTGGTCGCACTACCGCTGCTGGTGTGGTTGTACGACGCGCTCTTCGTTTGCGACTCGTTCCGTGAACCCTGGCGGCGCCGGCGGTCGTTCTACTGCGCCCTCTTCGCCACCTGGGTCGTGCCCCTGTGGTTGGTGGCGCGTACCCTTCCGGACGTAGCGGTCGACTTCCGCCCCGGCCGCACCCTGCCGTACCTGATGGCGCAACCGACCGTGTTGCTCGAGTACCTGCGCATCGCGCTGTGGCCGCATCCGCTCCATCTGTACAGCAACACCGGGCGGTTTCTCTCGCTGCCGCCGAGCACCATTGCGGCAACGGCGGCGATCGTTGCAACCATCGGACTGGCCACGGTGGCGGCAACGCTGCGCCGCCGCCCGATCGCGTTTCTCCCGGCTGTGGTCTTCCTGCTGCTGGCACCGACATCGTCCGTCGTTGCCACCAACGACGTCATCCAGGAGCACCGGCTCTACCTGCCCCTGGCTGCGATCGTCACCGCGGTCGTTCTGGGGATTGCGATGCTGCTGCAAAGCAGATCCCCTGCAGGCCGGCAGCGCCTGCTGCCGTTCGTTGGTATCGTCGGCACTATCGCGCTCGTGCTTGGGGCGCTGACCCACGTTCGCAACGAGGCTTACGCCGATCCGTTCGCGGCGTTCTTTCCAGCCGATCGATCGATGGCGCACGGAGCTCTCGCGCGCCATGCGGCGGCACGCGGCCGTAGCGACGAGGCGATCGGACGATATCGAGATCTCCTCGACCTCGACGACGAGGCTTTCGGTATCGGCCCGTTCGAGCGCCGCTTTCATCGAGGCCGAGCCCACAACGATCTCGGAGCATTGCTCACCGAGGCCGGGAAGACCGACGAAGCGCGCCAACACTTCGCCAAAGCGATCGCGGCGCCGGCGCCGCTGCCGGCCGCCGTCAACAATTTGGGTGTCGTTCTCTGCCTGCGTGGCGACTGCGCACATGCAATCTCGACGTGGGAGCGGCTGCGGACCGACCATGGGATGGATCCGCGCCTCCTCAACAACCTGGGCGTAGCCCTGGCGAATACCGGCGACGTGGCAGCAGCGCGGGGGCTCCTCGAGCGAGCTGCGAGAACGGCCCCGAGGATCGAGGTGATCCGCAAGAACCTCGATACCCTCGGCGGCGCGCATGCCGTGACCGTCCACCGTATCCGCGACTACGATGATCCCTGGCTGCTGCTGAGCTTCGTCGCCGCCCCGTCGAGCTCTTCCTGACCGCGCGCCGGATAGCTCTGCAGGGCGGCATCGCGAACGGCGCGAACCGCCGCACGAGCTTGCTTCGGCTGGTGCGCGACCAGACCCAGGTTGAACTTGAGCCCAAACGCGCGCTGCGGGGCAGCATGCAGCTCGGTCGACGACCAGTAGGCATCCATCAACGTGCAGCTGCAGTTCGTGTCCGAGAGATCGATGCAGCCCAACCCGCATGCAGCGCCGTCGAACTCGACGGGCACCGCCGGATTGAAGCGCTCGTAGTCGACGAGCGTCTGGAGCTCCTTGATCGTAGGCAGCCGCCAGTCCGAATAGCCGCCGAAGCCCGTGCCTCCCTCTCGATTGATCTCCGCGAGCCACGCCCAAACATTGCCTGGCTGGCTCGGCGACCAGGCAAGCAGGGTGCGTACACCGTGAGCAGAACCGCAGCCGTCGCACTTCTTCTCCCACATCAAGCCCGTCACCGAGTCGGTCACCGTTCCGTCTCGATGATCGACGAAGCGGCGTGGAACGCCGCGACGCAGGGCGGCGTCGTCGGGAACCGCAATCAGGGATTCGGAGGTGCCCCGAACAGCTCGGTAGGACAGCCTCATCCCGGTGGAAGGCAGCTCGTCGAAGTGGGACGTCGGGTGCACGTCGCGACGTACGGCAGTGAGGATCCCGTCGATCATCGCCACGCTGAGGCTGGCATCGCGACGCACCGCGGACGTACCTGTAGCAGCCTCCGCCGCGAGAAAGGGTCGCAGCTCGCCGAGCCACTCTTCTGCATTCGGCATGCGGCCTACCACCTGCCGCCAGGTCCAACGGCGGCAGTCGGAGACGAGGCAGGCCGTGCTTTCGCAGCCCGCCGGCGCATCGTCGCAGCCGTCGCGAAACGACGACATGCCCAGGCGATCGCCACAAAGGTCGACGGCGACCTCCAACTCGGCGAGAGATCGGCGCAGGCGATCTTCATCCGCAAGCGGGGCGAGAAGCCTCCGACATGAGGGTACGATCTGGCGAACGTCGCGAAAGCTCCGCTGTACGGCTTTGATCGCATCCACCTTCTCGAGACAAATGGCGGCTCGTTTGGCGACTTCCAACCCGACGCGTTGCCCCGCCGCACGCGACGCGCTCGAACAATCTGTCGGCCGCGGCCGTGGCTCGAACGAAGCGGCCGCGGGCTCGTCGAGGCGCGGCGTTTCCACAGCGCCACCGGCGACCGGCACGCGTCCGATCTCTCCGCGCGCGCGATCGGCCCAATAGATCCAGGTACCGGTCGGATTGATGGCGATTCCGCGTGGTTCGACCAAGCCGTTGGTTGGATCGGCGATCGTGGTGATGGCTCCGCTGCGCAGATCCATACGGAGCAGTCGCGCACGTGACGCGTCCGCCGCGTAGAGCGCCTGCGCGCGTGGGTCCAAGGCGAGACCGACGGGCATGTCGAGGCCTTCGCGGGCCCGCATGACCACCTCACGTCCGGACGTGTCGTAGCCCACCCGTTCGATCGACGCGGCGACGGCGTCCGACCAATAGACCCGACGCTTTTCTGCATCGAGGGCCAAACCCAGTGCGTACATCGGACGGAACCCGGAGCGTTCGGTGCTCGCCTCGATCGCATCGGTGACGATGTCGACGATCAGGCCGTCCTTCT
>CALJUJ010000179.1 GCA_937975525.1 uncultured bacterium | reverse complement strand
GGCGCGGTGCGACGACGGTACGGGTCCCGAAGCGCCACGTGTTCGGCTCGCCGGCAACCCGCGTCACGCCCCGTTCTCGCCAGTAGTAGTGGAGCAAGAAGCGCGTTTGGTTGTCGGTGAACAACGGTGCCTCGGTTGGCACGCTCTCGTCGACGTAGCGAAGCGCCGCGTGAATGTCGGCGCGCGGCATCACCGACGGGTCATTCGCCGGGGCCGACGTGAGCGTGCCGGCGACCGCGATGGCCAGCGCGATCACCGCCGCCGGCGCGGCACGCCCGCGCACCGCGGCGGCGATCCCGAGCCCCATCCCAGCGGCAAGAAACGGCAGCACGAAGTCCGTCTGCCGTAGGGCACCGAACGGGTAGATGCGCAACCAACCAACCGCGACTCCCAGAGCGAGTGGCGCAACGATCAACAGCGCGAAGGAGCGGCCGCCCGCTGCCGTGCCGGCGCGACGGCATGACCACCAAGCAAACCAGACGACGCCGAGCACGAACAGTGGGATGCCCAGCGCTCCGACGATCGGACCGCCCACGGAGCGTTGCCACACCGCCACCAGGCGGTCTCCCGCGAAGCCGAGAAACGTCTCTTGCGCCCGCGGGAAGCCGGCTTGCACCCACGCCACGTCGGCCGCACTCGCGCCCGCGCCCACGATGTACTCGTCGCCGTAGCCGAAGACCGTCCATGCGGCGAGCAAGACCAGGAGGCTCTGCGCCACTGCCCAACGTCGCCACCAGCGACCAGCCTGGCAGCGTTCGCGTAGCGCCAACGGCACGAAGGCTCCCAGGGCGACGGCGACCCAAGCCGTCGCATGATGCGTGAGAAAGCCCCCGGCAAGCGCGAGCGAGGCCGCCACCAGCCAGCGGTGGCTCGGCGCCGCGACGAAGCGCTGATTTGCGTACAAGGCAACCGCCGAGAAAAAGAGGAGACCACCGTACTCTCGGACCTCGGTCGCGGCCGAGGCCATCGACGGGCTGGCCACCAGAATCGCGAGCGCCGCCAGGCCCGCAGCCGTCCCAGCGGCCCTCTGGAGCCAGGCGTACACGAAGCCGATCGCGGCCGCCGCAAAGGCGATGCTCGGCAAGCGCATCCACAGCTCGGAGTCGTAAACGAGCAGCGAGCTGCGCAGCCATATCGTCAGCAACGGCGGATGCAGCAGCTCGCTCGCCTTGTCGAGCGAATCGGTCCAAGTCGGGAGACTCGCGACGGTGAACTTCCACGCCTCGTCCGGGTTCAGGTAGGACCGGCTTGCGGCGACCACCCAGCGGGTCACTCCGAGCGCAAGGCACAGAATCGATACGACGCGTGCCAGGTGACGCAATCGATCGCGACCGTCATCGATCATGCGCTGCAGGCCGTCGGCTTGCGCGAGAACGCCATGCCGCAGCTAGCACCGGAACCAGCGCGCAACGCAAGCCACCAATCTCGACGTGTCTCGCCGCCCGTACGTGCTAGGGTCTTGCCGCATGCAGCGAATCGGCATCGTCGGCACCGGTTTCATCGGCCAGGGCCTCGCCCGCGCCATCGGCCGTAGCCCCGATCTCGCGCTCGGCCCGGTACTCACACGGAGGCCCTTGGATTCCTGCAGCCACCTGGCGGGTTCCGAGCAGCTGACGCAGTCGATCGACGAGCTCATCGAGCGCTCCGACTTGATCGCCGAGTGCAGCGGGCACGTCGTCCACGCGACGCGCGTCGTCGATGCCGCGCTCGGGGCGGGGCTTCCGGTGGTCACGATGAATGCGGAAATGCACGTGACCACCGGATCCTTTCTGGTTGGCCGTGGGAGACTCAGCGAGGCCGAGGGAGACCAGCCGGGAAGCCTGGCGGCGCTGGCTGCAAATGCGATCGCCATGGGGTTTCGCCCCATCGTGTACGGAAATGCGAAAGGCTATCTCGACGAGGACCCGTCGCCCGCACAGGTCGCGCACTGGGCCGATCGGCAGGGAATCTCGCAGCAGCAGGTAACCTCGTTCACGGACGGAACCAAAGTACAGATCGAGCAGGCGCTCGTCGCCAACGGTCTCGGAGCCGAGATCGTGCGGCCGGGCCTACTCGGTCCACGCGTCGAACACCTCGAAGCGGGAGCCGCCACGCTGTTGGAAGCGGCCCTCGCCCGGGGCGTGCCGATCAGCGACTACATTCTGTCCCCGTCGAACTCGGGCGAGGTGTTTCTGGTGGCGGAGCACGACACCGCCGAGCAGGCGGCCCTGCGCTACTTCAAGCTCGGAAACGGGCCACACTACCTGCTCCGGCAGCCCTTTCACCTCTGTCACCTGGAGATGCCCAAGACGATCCG
>CALJUJ010000178.1 GCA_937975525.1 uncultured bacterium | reverse complement strand
TGTAGTAGTGCGCGATCGAGAAGTCGGCTGAGCGGATGCCGGGGACCGGCGCGTTGAATCGCAGCCGGCCGCCGCCACGCATGTCGGAGAAGCTGCGCGACGGGTTTTCCTGCACCGTCTTGGTCACGGCGCTCGGCGCTCCGAGGTTGGGCAGAGCCCAGGCCGACCCTTGAGGCGTTCCCGGCTGGAAGCCCACGCGGTCGTCGATCGCCGCGTAGGCTTCGACGGAGACGTCGCGGAGGCCCAGAGGACGCACGCGGCCGACGTTGTAGCGCGCCACGGCCATGTCGAGCGGAACCCGTCGCTCGTCCAGGGCTACGAGGAAACCACCAAAGCTGCCATCGAGCGGATTGATGTTGTCGAGCAGGCGGAACGCGTCGGTTTCCCCCCAGACGAGAATCTGCCTACCCACACGCAGGAACAGCTTGTCGATCTTGGCCTGGACGTATGCCTGAAACAGGCGATTGCGAATGACGGCCGTGTCGCGCAGTTGACGACGCGCGGGGACGACGTCGACCGGCACCGGGTCGCCGGGCACGAGCGGATTCGGCGGAACGAGCACCGGGTCGCGGTACTGCTCGGCGGTCCGATACTCGTCGGGACCGTAATCGTAGATCCCCTCGTACTCGCCGCGGTAGGTGATGCGGTAGCTCACCCGCTCGACGTCGAACGGCAAGTGGCCGAGCAGCGACAGCGGTCCGAATCCGCGTTTGATCAGGGAGTCGAGATCGTGGCTCCAGTCGATCTCGGCGAAGGTTCGATGCTGACGCAGCGCGCCCGCCTCGGACACCGGGAAAGTGAGGCTGCGCCGGGTCACCCGATCGCTGCGGGCGTCGGGCTCGCCGGGGCGCGGCACGCGCAGGCCGCGCTCCAGGAGAAGATCGGTATCCTCGGTGCCGACGCGGGCAGCGGTATAGGTACGGACCCCGAGACGGATGTCGCCTTGCGCATCCAACGGTGCGCCCGCAGCGGGTCGGGCCAAGCAGGCCGCCCCCGCCGCGACGACGGCGACGATGATCCACGGGAATCGCCGGTGGCCGGCACGAAGTCGTCGCAGCAGCCCCCCCATGGCCAACTCTCAGTCGGACAGCTCGCGAAGCGTCGACAGCGTGAAATGGTCCTCGTCGAAGTCGTGCTCGAAGAACTGGGAAGTATAGCGCCCTCCGAGTGCCGCACGATCGCGCTTGTCGTTGACGCCAATGACGAGGTTGGGCACCGCGGCAGTATGGCTACCGTCAGGGCGACGCACGAAGTGATAGGCGCACATCGCGTTGTAGAAGTACTCGCCGCCCCGGTTGTGCACGAGCTTCCAGTAGATCCGGTACATGTCCTTGTCCATGTACATGATCACCTTGCCGAAGTTGTAGTAGGGATCTTCGGACTTTCCCTCGATGATCCAGACCGGGCGGAGCACGAACTTCAGATTCTCGACGATCTGCCACGGTGCGCCCGTGGCGCCGGGCGTCTCGTAGGCGGCTTGGAAGTAGGGGATGTCGACCTGCCAGCGCGAGGGTGAGACCTGCTCTTGGGCGATCGGGTAGGGATCCAGCACGGGAGCGAATACTTCCCCCTCCCCTACCAGTTTCCAACGGTAGTACTCGACCTTGCCGCCGTAGCAGTTGAGATCGTCGGCGTAGATGTCCATGCCGGCGACCGGGTCGGAACGACTCGCGGCGCTGACTCGGCGGACTCGACGCGTGGCGGGGACGTAGAACCAAGCCTCATCTTGCGACGTCCAGTCGTTGATCCGCCGCGACAGGCCGGCGACCCCGTCGATATCCGTGGGTTCGAGAACGTACGTGAGGCCCGTGCCGCGCAGACCATCGGGGTTGTCGACCGGACCGCCCGAGGTACCGACGAAGGCCTTGGAATGCGACCACAGCTTGATGCGTTTGAATTCGCCGTTGCGGTCGATTCCGTTCAGCGTGAAGGTCGCGCCGCCGCCGCCGCCCTGGTCGCCGCCTCAAGCCAAGTTCCAGGCTGCCTTGCAACCTGCCTGCGGATCCTCGGGATCGATCTCGGGGAAGGGATACCCGAACCAGAACTCCGGCATCTCGCCGGTCGAAACGTCCTTCAGGCCGCAGGAGCCCTCGTCCACCTCGTACTTGCCGCGGTTCGCCGCGGAAGCCTGCCAGAAGGCTTCCGAGTAATTCGCCTTGAATCTCTCCGGGTCTACCGGGTGAATCGCGAAGGAGTAGTCGCCCCTCTTGACGCGCGCGAGCACGACTTCCGGCAGCTTTCCCTCGGCGAGTTGCGCGTTGTTGGCGGTGAGCGTCCAAGGTCCGTCCGGCGGTGCCGTCGGCGCCGGATCATCGGCTGCGACGTCGCCCGCAGCGATCAATGCGACGGCCCCCAGGAAAACGAGCCAGCCGACCACCGATCCTCCTCCGACGCGGCGCGGGCGCGCGCCCGCAGCTCTCCGCGGCGCGATATCCGCATCCGCAATCACCATATCGACTCCCAAGAAAGTGAGAACGGCTGTATACTAGAGGCTCTCAGGGTGCAATCGCAAAACGCTCGCCGACGCCGGGTACCGAGCCTGCCGCCGGGGTGCGCCGCCTCGACGCGGTCGCCACCACGAACCAATGGCAGCGCTCCACCAACTTCGCTCGATCGCTGGAGCTGTGGGAGGCTCCACCCCACCGCGACGACCATCGTCGTTTCCCAGCGACGCGCC
>CALJUJ010000177.1 GCA_937975525.1 uncultured bacterium | reverse complement strand
TCGCTTGACCAACGACGGTGACGGGGCGGCTGTCCCGCTCCACGTGTGGGAGAGAATCCTGTGCGGGGCCAAGGGTCACAGCGGCTACACCGCCCACTGGCGCAACCTCGACGCTGCCACCTGGGGTCGGTACTTCATGGCCTCGGTGTCCAGCCCAGCGGATGCAATGCGTGCCCGTGCTGCTGGCTGGCGCTGGTTCGCATCGAGCGGCTCCGCTGAGGATGACGCCGCCTTCGCCGCACTCGGTCGAGAGTGCAATGCAGACGCCCACGGACTGACTTGTGTGCAGTGCCATGGGTGCAACGGCAACGAGCGTGGGGCTCGTCGGCCGTCCTTCTGGCTGGCCTTCCACGGAGCGATTGCCTCCAAGGTCCGCCGCATCAACAACGACACCGCCGCAGCAGCGGCAAAGTGAGGAGCATGACCACCGCTGAAATCCGCCGAGCCTTCGGGCTCGACAACCTGAGCGACCCGTTCCTGCGGGACGCCATCCTTCGCAAGCACAACAACGCCAAGACCAACAGCCGGAGCTGAACCATGACTGCCTTCATCCCTCGCCTTGACCTCTACCGCAACATTGACCCCACCCCCGTGGGTGACGTCGTCGACCGCCTGCGTAAGCAGGAGCGTGCTTCTGACCGACAGCCTCTCCCCATCTCCACCGCGGACTCGCTGGTCATCGAAGACGGGCTGTTCAAACTCAACACCCCCGAGGGGCCCATGCCGCTGACCCTCGCAGCGGCGCGTGACCTCGGAGGCTTCGTCGGCTTGCAGTCGACGACCATCAACAACCTCGAGTCCATCGGGGCGATCAATGCCCTGGTCGATGCAATCCATGTCGCCTGCCGCAACCAACCTCGCGAGGTCGTGGTCAACACCACGATGACCCGGCGGCGAGGACGGGCGGAACGTCGAACGCGTAGTACTGGTAGAGCACCACCTTGTTGATGGTCGTGGGTGCCAACATCACGACGTAGAAGATCCAAGCGGCCAGGAACTTGCCGAGAATCACGTCGCGGTCGCGTAGCGGATAGGTCCAGAGGAGCTCGATGGTGCCGAGCTTCTTCTCCTCGGCGAAGAGACGCATCGTGATCAGCGGCAGCACCAGGAGTACGCAGAGCCGCATGTCGAGAAACACGAACTGCCACAGCCCGGTCGGCAGGATGTGGCCTCCGGCGAGGATGAAGAAGGAGAGGTCGCTGTAGAAGAAATAGCCACTCAAGGCGAGAAAGATCGCGAGTAGCACGTAGGCCACGTACGAGTGGAACAGGACGTGGAGCTCGCGACGGCATACCACCAAGAGCTTCATGGGCGGCTCCCCGAACGCGAACCGTCGGTGACGAGGTCGAGAAAGATGTCCTCCAAGGACAACGCCACGGGGCGCAGTTCGATCAGGTCGAAGCCGCCGGTGACCAGGCGCTGCGCCACGTCGCTGCGTAAGTCGCGGGCGTCGTCGACGTCGACCGTCAAGGCGCTGATGCCCGATTCGCGAGGCGCGCTGGCGTGTACGGCGCGGACACCGGCGATGCTTCGCACGGCATCGGCGGCGGGTTCGGCATCGCCGCGAATCTCGACATGGATTTGGGAAAGCGGACGCAGGCGACGGTGGAGGTTCGACGGCGTGTCGACCGCCAACATCCGTCCGCCGTGGAGGATGATCACGCGGTCGCAGGTCGCTTCGACTTCGGACAGGATGTGCGTCGAGAGCATCAGCGTACGCGTGCCGCGCAGACCGAGAATCATCTCGCGCATCTCCGCGACCTGCTCCGGGTCGAGCCCCGCCGTCGGCTCGTCCAGCAAGAGAACACTCGGGTCGCCGACCAACGCCTGGGCGATGCCGACGCGCTGGCGAAACCCCTTCGAAAGGGTCCCGATCAGGCGGTGGGCCACGCTCTCGAGGCTGCAAGCGGCGAGCGGGCCGTCGATGGCAGCAGCCCGTGCGGACCGTTCGACTTCCTTGGCTGCGGCCACGTACGTGAGGTACTCGCGCACCGTCATGTCCTGATACAGGGCGACGCGCTCGGGGAAATAGCCGACATGCCGGCGGGCCTCGAGGGACTCGCTGCCGACGTCGTAGCCGGCCACCTGCGCACGCCCCGACGTCGGCGGAAAGACTCCGCTCAAGATACGCATGGTCGTGCTCTTGCCAGCTCCGTTGGGGCCGAGAAAGCCGACGATCTCACCGCTCTCGACGGTGAACGTCACGTCCTCGATCGCCGTAAACGAGCCGAAGCGCTTGGTCAGCGATTCCGCCTGGATCATCTTCCTCTTGCCTGGGTCGGGTGAACCTGGACGCGAGCGATCTCGCGAACGTCTTGCATCCTAGAGGAGGCCAGACGAGGGCTCAACCAACCAGCCCGACCGTCAGCGTCTCCGTTCGATTCTGGCGAACCGAAGGGGGCAGTCCCCATGGTGCGCAAGCACCCTGCGGGCCGCTACGCGGCCATGGGGACCGTACCCCTCTTGCCCCGATGAACACCAGGCCGAGACACGAGCGCCCGATTGGTACGGATGCAAGCCGCGGCGAGCAGCAGGCGATGCGGATGCTCATTCCCACCATGGCCGTTGCTCGCGCTCCAGTCGGGCGCGCTTGCGCAGGGCGTCGACCGCGGCGAGAGCTCGTCGCGCTTCCTGAGCGGTGGCCGGAGCGGGATCGGTCTCGAGCGACTCGATGAAGTGCTGGTAGGCAGGCGTCGGCTGATCGAGCTCCTCGAGCTGCACCAGGCCCGCGCCGAGATGCGCCTCGGCGAGACCGGGGCCGCGGGGATAGTCGCGGATGTGGCGGCGGAAC
>CALJUJ010000176.1 GCA_937975525.1 uncultured bacterium | reverse complement strand
TCTCGCGGCCGGTCACGGCAGGGTCGTAAGCACGTGCGGCGCTGTGCACCGCCTGGAGGCCATCGAGCAGCTCCTTGAGTGGTGCCGACAGGGCGTCGTAGGCCTTCTCCATCGACGCGTAGAGGGTGTCGCCGCCGTACGGCGGGATGTTGACCCCGTAGAGACCCGAGCCCAGACTGGTATCGTTGATGAACGAGTTGTCCGAGTGCCAGCCGACGCCGAAGCTCGCGGACGCGCCCGCCGGCTTGAGTACCCGTACCAACTCGGGGAGGCCGTCGATGCCCTGGACGATCGGGTGTACGTCCGGAGTCCCGAAGCGTCGGGCGAAGGCCACCTGGGCTTCGTGGCTCAGCTCCTGTTCGCGAAAGACGATCACACCGCGCTCGAGCAGCGCGGTGTGGATGGCGGCGAACGTGGCTTCGTCGAGAGCGGCCGAGAGGTCGACACCCTGAATCTCGGCGCCGAGCGCGCCGGCCATGGGACGGATTTCGAGCAGCGGGTGGGACACGTGAAACTCCTCCAGGTCGGCTGGTATACCACTTCGCGTCACGGGCTTCACATGCTCGTGGCGCGGGGTTCCCCGGCGCATGGTTTTCTGCCATGAAGTCGGCGCAACGCAAGGGCAGATCGGCGCCGGACACCGTCGCCGGAGCTTATTTTTCGCCGATCGGGAGGAGGGCTGCGTCACCGCGAAGGGTGCTCGGCCGTCCTGTCGTCGGGGCGTCGAGGAGGTGTTCGTGGGGGACCATCAGGCAGAAATCGCACGCGAGGCGATCAACACGATCCGGATGCTGTCGATCGACGCGATCGAGAAGGCGAACTCCGGCCATCCCGGCCTTCCCATGGGCGCCGCGCCGATGGCCTATGAGCTTTGGCAGCACCACTTGCGTCACAGCCCACGTCGGCCCGACTGGCCCAACCGCGATCGCTTCGTGCTGTCGGCGGGTCACGGGTCGATGCTGCTGTACAGCCTCCTTCACCTCACCGGACACGCCATCTCGCTCGACGACATTCGCAACTTTCGGCAGTGGGGAAGCGAAACGCCGGGCCACCCCGAGTTCTCCCGGCGCCGCGGAGTGGAAGCGACCACCGGCCCCCTCGGCCAGGGCTTCGCCAATGCGGTTGGCATGGCGATCGCCGAACGCCGTCTGGCGGCACGCTTCAATCGGCCCGGATTCGACATCGTCGACCACCGCACCTACGTGCTGGCTTCCGATGGCGACCTCATGGAAGGCGTCTGTGCCGAGGCTGCTTCGCTCGCCGGGCACCTCGGACTGGGCAAGCTGGTCGTGCTGTACGATGCCAACGACGTGTCGCTCGATGGCCCGACCGCACTGAGCTTCTCCGAGGAGGTCGGCCAGCGCTTCGCCGCCTGCGGCTGGCACGTGCAGCAGGTCCGCGAGGGCGACACCGACCTCACGGGCATCGGCGAAGCCATCGGCGCGGCCGAGGCGGAGGGGAGCCGTCCTTCGCTGATCGTGGTGCGCACGACCATCGGATTCGGGGCACCGACGAAGAGCGGTTCGTCGGGCGCGCACGGCGCACCTCTCGGGACGGATGAGCGAAACGCCACGCGCCACGCGTATGGATGGGACCATGCCGAGCCGTTCCACGTTCCGGAAGAGGTACGCCAGCATTTCCGCGAGTCGGCCGATCGTGGCGACGACGCTGCGGAGCGGTGGCAACGAGACTTCGAGAGATTCCGCCAGACGCATCCCGAGCTCGCCGCCGAATGGGAACGCTCGAACGCCGGTGTTCTGCCCGAGGACTGGGATGCGGGGCTCGATCGCCTCGATTTCGGCGAGCAGCTGGAAACGCGAAGTGCGTCGGGTAAGGCCCTGAACGTGCTCGCTGGGCACGTTCCCGACCTGATCGGGCTCGACGCCGACCTGTCGTCTTCGACGAAGGCCTACATCGCCGGCGGCGGCGACTTCCAGGGGGCGACGGGCGCGGGGCGCAACGTGAGGTGCGGGGTCCGCGAACATGCGATGGCAGCAATCGCCAACGGCATCGCCTACCACGGAGGCCTGCGTCCGTTCACCTCCACGTTCTTCGTGTTTTCCGACTACATGCGTCCGGCGATTCGCCTCGCGGCGATGAACGATCTGCCGGTGATCTACGTGTGGACACACGACTCGGTCGCGGTAGGCGAGGACGGGCCGACGCACCAGCCGATCGAGCACCTGGCCGCCCTGCGGGCCATTCCGGGGCTGACGGTCCTCCGGCCGGCGGACGCCCACGAGACCACGGCGGCCTGGCGGATGGCACTCCGTCACACGGACGGGCCGGTTGCGCTCGTTCTGAGTCGCCAGAAGCTTCCGGTGCTCGGGGCGACGGCGCAGGCCGGCGCACCGGTCGACAAGGGCGGGTACATTCTCGTCGAGGCCCAGGACGAGACGCCCCGGGCACTGCTGATCGCGTCGGGCTCGGAAGTGGCTGTGGCGCTCGAAGCCCACGCGCTTCTGGAGGGCGACGGCATCCCGACGCGCGTCGTCTCGATGCCGAGTTGGGAGGCCTTCGAGCGGCAGGAGCGAAGCTACCGCGACGAGGTGCTGCCCCCGCAGGTCACCGCGCGAATCTCGATCGAGGCCGGCGCGACCTTCGGGTGGCGTCAGTATTTGGGCGCCTCCGGGGTCGCCATCGGCCTCGATCGTTTCGGTGCCTCGGCCCCGGGCGACGTCAACATGGTCAACTTCGGCTTCACTGGGGAAAACGTCTCCCGCGTGGCCCGCGCCCTGGTGACGGTCGTCGAGAGCGAGAGTTGATCGTCCGGCGGTGGCCGCGGCACCGCCGAAGCTCGGTGCTTCGGGCTGGAACGTCTTCGCAGGGGTGCTAGTCTCTGCCCATGTCCGAGCGTCGTGATCGCTTGGGGAGCGATACGCCCGACGGTGACGTCGGGGTCGTGACCGAGCGGCAGACCAAGCGCAAGCTTGGGAAGCCGCGGATGTACAAGGTCCTCCTGCACAACGACGACTACACGACGATGGAGTTCGTCGTTTTCATTCTCCAGTCGATCTTCCACCGCTCGGAAGGTGAAGCCGTGCAAATCATGCTGCACGTGCACCGCAACGGAGTCGGCGTCGCGGGCGTTTACACGTTCGAGATCGCAGAAACCCGTGTCTCCCAGGTCCATGCCCTGGCCCGGGAGCACGAGTTTCCGCTGCGCGCCAGCCTGGAGGAGGCGTGAGGATGAGAATCAGCCACGAGCTCGAGATCAGCCTGAGTTTGGCCGTCAACGAAGCGAAACGGCGGCGGCACGAATTCCTCTGCATCGAGCACCTGCTGTACGCGCTGCTCTACGACGACCGGGTCGCCGAGGTGATTCGCCAGTGTGGCGGCGACGTGGACGACCCCAAGGCGGCTCCCGCGAAGATGTTCGACGAACCCATGCAGACGTGGCCAGCGGAGACCGACGTCACGCCGCAGCACACCGTCGGCTTCCAGCGAGTCATCCAGCGCGCCGCCGCCCATGTCCAGTCGGCCGGCAAGGACGAGATTCTCGGCGAAAACGTCCTCGCGGCGATCTTTCGGGAGCCCGATTCACATGCCGTGCATTTGCTCGAAGAGCAGGGGATTACCCGCTACGACGTGGTCAGCTACATCTCCCACGGGATTTCCAAGATCGGCGATGACGGAGCCCTGGCGGGGCTGACGCGGGACAACGACAGCGACGACGACGACGAGCAGCGACCGCAGCGCGACCCGCTCGGCGCCTACACGACGGAGCTCGTGGCCAAGGCGGCCGCGGGGAAGATCGACCCGGTGATCGGTCGTGCCGCCGAAATCGAGCGCACCGCGCGCGTACTGTGCCGTCGGCGCAAGAACAATCCGGTGTTCGTCGGCGACCCCGGCGTCGGCAAGACCGCACTCGCCGAAGGGCTGGCTCTTCGCATCCACGAGGGCGACGTGCCGAAGGCGCTGCTCGACGTCGAAGTGTACGCGCTCGACATGGGCGCCTTGTTGGCCGGCACGCGCTTTCGCGGCGATTTCGAGCAGCGCCTCAAGGCGGTAATCGCAGCGCTGCAGGCGAAGCCGAACTCGATTCTGTTCATCGACGAGATCCACACGATCGTCGGTGCCGGCTCGGCGAGCGGAAGCTCTCTCGACGCTTCGAACATCCTCAAGCCGGCTCTCGCCTCGGGCGAGGTGCGCTGCATCGGCGCGACGACCTACAACGACTACAAGAATTTCTTCGAGCGCGATCGGGCTTTGGCGCGGCGATTCCAGAAGATCGAAGTCGACGAACCCAGCATCGACGAGGCGGTGGCCATCCTGCGTGGCCTCAAGGACCGCTACGAACAACATCACGGGGTCAGCTTCACCCGCAACGCGATCCGCAGCGCCGCCGAGCTGGCCGATCGCTACATCAACGACCGCTACCTGCCCGACAAGGCCATCGACGTGATCGACGAGGCCGGCGCCGCGGTGCAGATGCAGCCCGAAGGGCAGCGGCGCAAGACGGTACGGACCAAGGACATCGAGCACATCGTCGCGACGATGGCCAAGATCCCGCCACGGACCGTCTCCGTCTCCGACCGCGAGCGCTTGGAAACGCTGGAGCGCGACTTGAAGCTGACCGTCTTCGGACAGGACGAAGCGATCGGATCGCTGGCCGCCGCGATCAAGCTCTCGCGTGCGGGTCTCGGCCATCCGGAGAAGCCGGTCGGTTCGTTCCTGTTCGCGGGCCCGACCGGCGTCGGCAAGACCGAAGTCGCGCGCCAGCTCGCATCCGCGCTCGGCGTCGAATTCCTCCGCTTCGACATGAGCGAGTACATGGAAGCGCACACGGTCTCGCGCCTGATCGGCGCACCGCCCGGCTACGTCGGCTTCGACCAGGGCGGCCTGCTCACCGATGCGGTGCGCAAGACACCGCACGCGGTATTACTCCTCGACGAAATCGAGAAGGCACACCCCAACCTGTTCAACATCCTGCTGCAGGTCATGGATCATGCGACGCTCACGGACAACAACGGCCGCAAGGCCGACTTTCGCAGCGTGATCTTGATCATGACCACCAACGCCGGCGCTCAGGAGATGGCGGCAGCGGCCATCGGATTCGGCGGGCGTAGCAACGAGGCCCAGGGCGCGAAGGCGATCGAGCGTCTCTTCAGCCCCGAGTTCCGCAATCGGCTCGACGCCACGATCACGTTCGGAGCTCTGTCGACCGAGGTCATCGAGAAGGTCGTCGACAAGTTCGTTCTCGAGCTCGACGCGCAGCTGAACGAGAAGAAGGTGTTCATCTCGATCTCCGCGGCGGCCCGACGCCACCTCGCCGAGCGCGGCTACGATCCCGCCTTCGGAGCGCGGCCGATGGCACGCTTGATCCAGACCGAGATCAAACGCGTTCTCGCCGACGAGATCCTCTTCGGACGCTTGAAGGACGGCGGGCGTGTCGAGATCGACGCGGACGAAAACGGGCTGCGCTTCGAGTACGTCGACGCATGAGGTGACTCACGCCTCGTCGTCCGTCGTGCGGTGCACGAGGGGGCTGTGCTCGTCGAGCCAGGCGATTTCGTCGCCGACGGCGTCACGCTCTCGCCGCAGATGGTCGTGCACCGCCGCCGAGAGGCGAGGATCGCGAATGTAGTGCATGCTCTCCGTGGGCTGCGCATCGAATCCGCGGAGGTACTTGAAATCGCCGCCCGCGCCGGGCTCGAAGCGGCCCAGCCCGGCGCTCAAACAGTATTCGATCGCGGCGTAGTAGCAGACGTTGAAGTGGAGATAGCGGACGTCTTCGAAGGTCCCCCAGTAGCGACCGTATAGGGTCGTGCCCTTGGCCACGGTGAACGTTCCGGCGATCACGGCGTCGTCGCGCCGCGCCACGAAGAAGCGTAGGCGATGCTTCCAGCGTTGTCGCAACAGATCGAACAGCGCGCGGTTGAGGTACTGACGCCCCCAGTACAGCTTGTCGATGGTCGACTTGTAGAGCGCGAACATCGTCGGGAACATCGCATCGGGAAGGTCGTCGCCACCGAGGACTTCTACGGTGATTCCCTGCTCGCGCAGGGCACGGCGCTCGCGCTTGATCTGCACCCGGCGCTTGCTTCGGAACGCCGCCAGGTAGTCGTCGAAGGACCTCCAGCCCGGATTGATCCACATGAACTGCACGCCGACGCGGCGCTCGAAGCCCGCGGCGCGGAGCCATTCGGTCTCGTCCGGCAGGCCGAAGTTCACGTGAACCGAAGAGAACTCGTTGTCGTCGCACAAGCGCCGCAGCGCACCCGCCATCGCGCCACCGATTCGGTCGCGATCGGCTGCGTCGCGCACCAGAAGCCGGCGGCCGGTCGCCGGGGTGAAGGGAATGCCGACGAGGATCTTGGGATAGTAGGGGATTCCGGCCCGGTGAGCCGCCTCGGCCCATCCCTGGTCGAAGACGAATTCTCCCTGACTGTGTCCCTTCAGATAGACCGGACAGGCAGCGACGAGATCGTCGCCGTCCCACGCGGTCAGGTGACGCGGCGCCCAACCCGTGTCCGGCGACACGCAACCCGACTCTTCGAGCGACGAGAGCCACTCCCACTCGAGGAAGGGAGACTCTTCGCCGACGAGCTCGTTCCAGGCGCTAGGAGGTATGTCGGCGAGACGATCGAGGAGGCGAAGCTTCATGGTGGCGCCAAACGGATGCGGCGGGGGACGAGCCCCCGCCGCATCGTAGCGCGTCTCGATCGCGGAGGAAGGTAGAAAGCCTTCGCTCCGGCGTCACTCCGCAGGCTTGGCTGCCTCTGCCGATTCGATCTCGAGCAGCTCGACCTCGAATACGAGAGTCGCGCCGGGGTTGATCTTCGGGGGAGAGCCACGGTCGCCGTAGGCGATGTCCGACGGGCAGATCAGCTTGCTCTTGCCGCCGACCTTCATCTTCTGCACGCCCTCGGTCCAGCACTTGATCACACCATTGAGGCGGAAGACCGTCGGCTGGCCACGATCGACCGAGCTGTCGAAGACCGTGCCGTCGATCAGGGTGCCGTGGTAGTGCACCTTGACCTTGTCGGTCGCCGTGGGCGAGTCACCCGTGCCGGCCTTGATCTCCTGGTAGACCAAGCCGGACTCCGTCTTGACGGCACCTTCTTGCTTGACCGCTTCCGCCAGGAACGCCTCCGAGGCCTTGCGCTCGCGGTCGGCGATCTCCTTCGCGCGCGCCTGGGCGAGAGCCTGGAACTTCGCACGGAAATCGCCGAGGTTGACGCCGTCAGCCTTGCCCAGCAAGCCGTCGCTCAGCCCCTTGGCGACGTGTTCGACTTCGTTGGGCTTGAGGTGAAGGCTCTGCAAACTCTGGGTCAGTGCCACGCCGAGAGCGTAGAGTGTTTCTTGATCGGCTTCCTCGCCGTCGGCTGCCACAACCGGCGCCGCCAGCATCAGGAGGAACGCACCGAGTGCGAACGATTTGATCTGCACGGGAACTCCTTTCCTTTCGTCTGATCGGGGAACTGCGTCGAGTACTAGCCGTGACTCGGCGGCGAGGCAAATGCGGGGCCGACACTCGGGTTGATGGCGTAGTGCCGCGCGCTGCTTCGTTTGCAGCGACCCGCAATCGCCGTCGTGGCGCGATCATTCGAAGTACGAACGCAGTCCCGTTCGTTCGCAGATGGGCAGCAGCCGCTTGAGGGCGCGTGCCTCGATCTGACGGACGCGCTCGCGACTGACACCATAGCGCACGCCGATCTCTTCGAGGGTCGACGGGACGGACTCCGAAGTCCCGAAGCGCAGGCGCAGCACGTCCGCTTCTCGTTGCGGGAGTTGCGCCAACGCCTTCTCGAGTTGCTCTGACAGGTCGGCGGCATGCATCGACGCTTCCGGACGCAACGATTCACTCGGGATCGTGTCCTCGAGCGTGCGGTCGTCGTCGTCGTTCGCCATCGGCGACGAAAGCGATAGGCAGATGAAGCTCTGGCTGACCGCGTCTACCCGACCCGCGGCGACGCCGCTCGCCTCCGCGAGCTGCTCGCGTTGAAACGGTACTCCGAGCGACTCGAAGCGCTGGGCTTCGCGATTGAGCTTGCGCCGTAGCTGGTGCCAGTGCAGGGGCGTCCGGATCAGCGTCGCGTGCTCGTCGCCGGCGCGACCGATCTGTTGCCAGATCCACCAGGCCGCGTACGTGCTGAAGCGAACGTCTCTCGCTGGGTCGAACTTCTCGATGGCGCGCAGCAGTCCCAGAGTCCCTTCTTGAACGAGATCGAGCATCGGTGCGCCGGTGCGGCGATAGCGACGGGCCAGCGCCAGGACCAGACGCATGTTCGCCTCCAGGAGCGCGTCGCGCACGGTGCGATACTCCTCAAGGGCCGCCTCGACCTCGGCAATGAAGGTCACCGCCTCGTCGTGGGACTTCGCGGGCCCCGCTGCGGCGTCGGCAGCGACGCGTCGCGCCGCGGCAAGAACCTCCAAAGCGCGTCGTTCGCGGAAGTCGTCGGTCCCGTCGTCGCCTGGCACGTCGACCCCGAGTACGCCCAGGCCATGGTCCAACAGGGACTGGATGCGCCGCCGCCGCTCGGCGAGGCGATGAGTCAACGCAGCCTCCTCGTCCCGTCCGAGTAGAGCGGGAACCTCGCGTCCGCCGAAGTAGGCCGACGCTGCCAGCGAAGGCTCGGAAGTGGCTGGTCCGTTGCCCGGCTCGGCGCTGCCGCTGGGCGCGGTCTCCTGGGGCGTCGTCGTGCGGCGGCGTGCAGGGTGCGTGGAGCCTTCCGGAGGCGCGCTCGATGAATCCCTCATGCCGATCTGAGCTCGGGTCGTTTGCCTTCTCCCCTGGGTTCAAAGGGAAGGGTATCGACTTCGGGCGCAGTGCGGAAGCCATCTTGCGGCGACGTTGGCGAATCCGCCGTCCCGGGTGGGTCGCCGGTCGTTCCCACTTGTCGGGGGCCGCTGGCGCGTTTATGGTTGCGCGCGATGAGAGCCCTCGCGATTGGCAGCTGCCTGCTCGTGGCATCGTGCGCCTCGCCGGCGGTTGCCGCGACGTTGAGCGGGGTGATGGTCTACTCGACCGACGATTTCGGCACGCCGAGCGGAATCGACACTCTCGATCGTCCCGAGAACCCCGAGACACACCTGTGGCGAACCGTGGTGTCGGGTCGCTGGTTCGGGCTGGCCGTCTACGAGGGGCTGCCGCCGCAGAGCATCACCGGGCGGCCGCGTCCTCTGAACGGGGGCGATTTCATGGTCGACATCCCGCTCGTCGAGGGCGAGAACTTCTTCACCATCGTCGGCGAGCCGGGCCCGATCACGGCGACCGATCAGTACCAAAGGTTCGCGGTAAACCTCTATTTCGACGGTGGGCTGACGACACCTGGAATCTCCGTCTTGTTTCCACGCTACGCCCCCGAGGAAGGCGGCGCCGTCAGCCCCAATCGCTCGATGTTCATCTACTCCTTCGACGTCAATACGACTCAGGTGCGTTCCCCCGGGGTCGACGACCAGGGTCTCGACGTCTACGACGACGGCATCGATCGGGTGACCGTGACGGCGGCGAGCTTCCTGCCGGAGGACCGGTTTCTCTCGATCGACCTCGTGGCGGGCAACGGCTTTCGGGCGAGTGGCGTCAGTGACTTCGTCGGCAGCCTCGTCATCCTGGTCGAGCCGTCCGAAGGCGGACCCGTGGTCGGTGGGCTGAATCCGGGAGCGGGCGGTATCGGGAGTGGTCCGGGCGGACGCGCGCGCAGCGGTCTTCCGGGCAGTGGTGGGGGTGGGCGCGACGCGGGCGGCGTTGGCGGCCCCGGTTTCGTCGGCAGTGCACCGCGGGCCGCGCCTCTCGAGGATGCTCCGGAGGTATACGACGACCCTGGGTTGGCTGCGCCCGCGGCAATGGACGAGGAGCCAGCCGAGGAGCCCTACGAGGAGCCCGAGTCGACACCCACCCCACGCGATGCGATCGGAGCATTGCGCAACTGGCTGCAGGCGGCCGTGGGAACGGCGACGGAAACGCCCGGCGTTTCGACCCCGACTCCCGGAGTGGCCGGGACGCCGACGCCCATGGCCGCCGCGACCCCGGACGGCTCGCCGAGCCCGACTGCGGCACGGACGACGACCGGGGCGCCGACGGGTTCGCCGGCGCCGACGGGCAGCATCACGCCGACACCGACCCGTACACCGCAGCCGACCACGGCGGTTCCCGACGGCACACCGAAGCCGACGGACGAAGGCGAGAGGGCCGGTGGTGAGAGCGAAAGCGGTGCTTGAGATGGCCTTTCGAATCGTGTCATATGAGGCGATTTCACGATGAGAGAGCCGATGCAGCACGAAGATCCGCAAAACCCATCCCTGGAAACGCCGCAACCCGTCCAGCGTGGCTTCTTCGGTGCCTCGTGGCACCGTTGGACCCAGATGGCGCACAGCATCGGCGTCGTCCAAACACGCATCTTGATGGTCGTCTTCTACCTCTTCCTGGCGGTGCCGACGGGCATCTTGATGCGCCTGTCCGGTGACCGTCTGCATCTGAAGCGGCCGAAAGACGGAAATTGGCACCCTCACCGCCACGAAGATCAGAGCCTCGAGACCGCCAAGCGCCAGTTCTGAACCAGGCGTATCCACCCTGGCGGAACGCTCTCGAATGCATCGTGCGGCGAAACGCGTACCCCGCTTCGCCGTGATCATGGCGGGCGGGCACGGAACCCGGTTCTGGCCTCTCGCCCGGCGCAGTCATCCCAAGCAGTTTCTTCCCCTGCGCGGAGAGCGTAGCTTCCTCCAGGAGACGGTTCGCCGCATCTTGCCGTCGTTCGGGTGGGACCGCATCCTCGTCGTCACCGCCGAAGAGCATGCGGTCGAGGTCGCAGCGCAGCTTCCGGAGCTCTCGCCCGACCACGTCCTCGTCGAACCCGAGGGCCGCAATACCGCGGCCTGCCTGACGCTCGCGTGCGAGTGGATCGACGAGCACGTCGGCGATGCCGTCATCGCGGCACTCCCCGCGGATCATGCGATCGATGACGCCCGCGCCCTGCGACAGACGCTGCGGCGGGCCGAAGAAATCGCCTGGCGC
>CALJUJ010000175.1 GCA_937975525.1 uncultured bacterium | reverse complement strand
CGGTCGATTCCAACTCGGAGCCTGCATGAACGTCGAGCAAGTCATCGCCTATCTTTGCGTTGCCGATGCCGCGGCAGCGATCGCGTTCTACGAGAGCGCCTTCGGCGCGGTCGAGACGCTGCGCCTCAGCGACGCCGGCGGCAAGATCGGCCACGCCCAGATCGAGCTCGACGGCAAGACGCTCATGCTGTCCGACGAGTTCCCGGACTACGGCGTCGCCGCACCCCACACCGGGGACGGGGCCAACGTGACGATTCTCTTGCAGGTGGACGACGCCGATGCCGCCGTCGCCCGCGCCACGGCGGCGGGCGCAACCGTCGACGTTCCGCTCCAGAATCAGTTTCACGGCCACCGGTCGGCGACGATCCGCGACCCGTTCGGGCACCGGTGGATCATCTCGCACCGCATCGAAGACGTCTCGACGGAAGAGATGCAGCGCCGCTACGCGGCCATGCTCGCGGGTTGAGGCTCGCCGCCCCAGCGGCGCGAGGGTGACGCTCTGGCCGGGACCTGGATCGGGGAGCGCGGCGGGCTTTCAGGGCATTGGTGACGAACGCGCACGCGGCGGGCGCGGGAAGAACGCCGGCGTCGACGCCACGTACTCGGCGTAGCCAGGCTTGGAACGATGCAGGCCCTTCTCGAGCAAAGCGGCTCCCGACACCTTCATCAGCAACACGCTCATCACCAATGGGCCGACCAGCGTCCACCAGGCTCCGGCAGCTACTGCGAAGGCGCCGAAGGCCCACCAAACGCAAAAATCGCCGAAGTAGTTGGGATGGCGGGTCCAAGCCCACAGGCCGCGGTCCATCACCCGACCGCGGTTCGCCGGATCCGCTTTGAAACGCGCGAGTTGGAGGTCGCCGATGGATTCGAAGAGCCAGCCGCAGCACCACAGCGCCGCCGCGACGGCATCGAGCCAGCCGACGGCACCTGCGGGCGCGACGACCGCCGCCTGTACCGGCAGGGAAACGATCCACATCAACAGTCCCTGCAGGCCGAATACCGTAGCGAGACTCACCCAGACGAACCGGTCGCCATGATGGCGACGCATGGCGGCGTAGCGCGAATCCTCGGGCTCGCCCCAATTGCGCCAGGTGAGGTAGAGCGCCAATCGCAAGCCCCACGCAGCGACCAACGCGAGGACGACGGTCGCGCGTTGTGTCGACTCCGGCGCCTGCAACCACGCAACCGCCCCGACCAACAGAAACCCTGGGCCCCAGAACAGATCGACGATGCTGACGTCGCGACGACGCACGCTGACGAGCCAGAGCACGACCATCGCGACCGTGATCGCCGCCGCCGTCGCGGCAGCGACGTCGGCGGGGATCATCGCTGCGCGCGCTCGTCACCAAACGCGTCGCGGGCGAGCAGATCGGCGCGCAAGCCCTCGTCCGCCGGCCGCGGGCCCAACCAGATCGCGAAGTAGGCACGTGCGAAGTCGGCCCCGGGAACCGTGACCAAAGGGTCGCCGTTGAGGGTCAGCGTCAGACCCTCGTCCGGGACGTACGTCAGCCGGTAGCGGTCGCCGGGGCGAACGTCGCGGTAGGCACGGTGCAGCTGATCGATCCGCGGGCGTAGCTGTGCGAGCTCGGCGGCGTCGAACGTGCGCGCCAGGACGGCGTCAGCGGCGGCGGCGAAGTCCTTCGCTCCGATCGACCAGAAATAGAGGATCTCGAGCGCTTTGGAGCCATCTTCGAGGGCCCGCTCCGGGGTGGAGCAGCGGTCCAGGTAGAGGCCGGCGCTCAGGGCCTTCATGAACAGGCGGCGGACGGTTCCGCTCGTGCACAGCTCGAGCGGTGAAGCCGCAGAATCGATCCGCGGCGCGAAGCCGTCGCCGGAAAGCCGCGCGGCCTGGGCCGGCGCCGCCAGGATCGTCACCGCCAGGAAGAAAATGGCCGCGAGGCGATGGAAAGCGCGGCCGCTCACCGTCGGGGTCTGGGTTGGCACTCGGTTCATGTCTACCATACGTTTCGTCATTCGTTTTCTCGCGATCGAACGCACCTACTCTCGAAGCAGCCACCGGCACGCGCCGCCAGAGGTATTAATCATGAGCTATCTGGTGATCCAACAGGGATTGATGCAGATCGTCTGGTTCGCGTGCGTCCTCGGAGCGGCACGCGGAATCCCGTGGTTGGGCACGACGATCGGTCTGGCCTTCATCGCCTTCCACCTGACGCGGTCCTCCAGCCGACTGGCACATGAAGCCGGCGTCATCGCGGGTACCGGAGCGATCGGCGCCGCGGTCGACGTGTTCCTGCTGCAGTCGGGCACCGTCGCCTACACCTCGGGGCTCTGGCTTCCGGGCTTCGGGCCGCACTGGATGGTCGTCCTGTGGATGGCCTTCGGAGCCACCTTGAATGTCGCCCACCGCTGGCTGCATGGACGCTGGCTCGTCGCCGCTCTCCTCGGCGCGGTCTTCGGGCCGCTATCCTACCTCGCCGGCGCTCGCCTGGGCGGCGTCGCCTTCCCCCTTTCCGCTGAGCAGGGCATGGTCGCTCTCGCCCTGACCTGGTTGATCGCCATGCCCGCGGCCGTCGCCCTCGCGGCCCGGCTCGCCGAGCCTCTGCAGGTGGCACCGGCGCGACCCTGAGCCCGTGGCGGCGCGGGCCCGGCAGCTCGGCAGGCGGCGGCTTGCTCTCCGCATCGTCTCGGGCCAGGCTCGGCCGACCGTCGTCCTCGGCGTCGGCAGCGGCACCGAATCATGCAAGCCACGGTCGATTTCTTCTTCGGCAACTTCCCCCGGGTCCACGAGACTCTAGTCCTCGGTCCACCCTTTCTCGCGTGGGCTGCCGGCTCGTTGCTGCTAGCGGGCTGGATCAAGCGCGAGCACGGCGTACGCACCGCCTACACCCGCAAGATCTTCCACATCCTGACGTTCGTCACCGCGGCGGCCATCCAATTGATCGCCGGTACCCGCTTGCTGTGCTTGTTCGGGGTGGCCACGTCGCTGGCGATCTTCGCTGCGCTTTGGTGCGGCCCGGGCCACATCGCCTACGAGGCGATCGCCCGCGAGAGCGACGCGCCGCATTCCCGATACTACGTGCTCGTCCCGTACCTCGCGACGTTCGTCGGCGGCGTGGCGGCCAACATCCTGTTCGCGCGCGCAGCGGTCGTCGGCTACCTCGTAGCCGGCCTCGGCGACGCCATCGGCGAGCCCGTAGGCGCCCGCTGGGGGCGGCATCGCTATCGTCCGCCGGGTCGCGCCGCCGGTTTCACGCGCAGCGTCGAGGGCTCGCTGGCCGTCTGGGCGACCTCGACCGCGGCAGCGGCCTGTGGTCTCTGGTTCATCGGTGCAGCCCCGGACGGCGCGTGGGCCGGTGCGGCGTTGGCGATCGGCATCACCGCGGCGAGCTGCGAAGCGGTATCGCCGCATGGGTGGGACAATCTACCGCTGCAGCTGGTTCCCTGCCTCGTTGCGTCCTGGTGGCTCTAGCCCGATCGTGAGGTCGACGAGCTCACTGGCGCGCAAGCGTCTCGAAGTGCGCAAACGTGAGCGCGTGAGCCGAGCAATCCGTGCCTTCGGCGCCGAGCGAACGATAGAACGCCCGTGCATCGTCGCCCCGTGCAACCCACCAAACGAACGTCCGGCCGCGCTCCTTCGTAGCTCGGGCGACCGCGGCCATCAGCGCACGGCCCACGCCGCGACGACGAGAGCCCGCGGCCACGAAGAGGTCGCTGAGATATGTGCCGCGTGCCGTGAAGGCGGGCTCGTAGGCGTCGTGGAAGAGCGCGTAGCCGACGACGATGCCCTCGTCTTCGGCGACGACCAGCTCGAATTGGCGCTGCGCCCCGAACGCATCCTCGATGAACTGCTCTGAATCGAACGAGTCGGTCGGATCGCCGAGGTGGCGCAGAAGGTCGCGGGCCAATACGACGATAGCCGGCACATCGCCGCGGCGCGCGGCGCGCACCGGGACCGAGTGGGG